>JBHLLI010000004.1:0-67730 GCA_048885765.1 Candidatus Hermodarchaeota archaeon | reverse complement strand
AAAATTGCCCCACCTGAAGCAATTTCAACAGCATAATTTATCGCTTCTAAAACTCTATTCATCATGAATTCATAGGCGGTAAAACAATCTTTAAGTTGGTCCATATGATTTCCAGCATAACATTGAGAGATTGCAGGTATGAGTTCTGGAATGAAATCTTGGCTTATCATTATCTCTTCTGCATCAATATTGACTTCTTTAGCCAATGTGAAAGGATTATATACATCCATTTGAGCAAACATTACTCTACAGACAAAAAGTGATGCTTTTATCTCCTTCATAATAAATTTGATTCTATTTTTATCATCAAGGTATTTTTTAAATGTGATTGCATTGATTATATCTTCATTAGTTATAGTATCAGAGGTATCCATTAATTGACTTACTCTTTCTGACATCCTTTTTGAAGATAACATAAGTTTTAGATTCATTTCATTTTTATGGTAATAATCCTCATAAAAAGCAGAAAGAAAATTATGGGTACCCAGGCTTTCTTGATCGTCTGAAGTGTCTAATTTATAGCTTTTTTCTTTAAATTTATCCATAAAGTTCTTGATAATTAAAAATTTTAATTTTAATCGGTGTAAAGCAAAAAACAAACATAATCTTGTTTTCGTGTATGCTTCTACATTTCCCATTCTAAATCTATCATGATGTTCCCTAGCATACATTACTATTGGCTTTAATTTACTTACCACCACATCAATAAAATATTCAATGATGTGTTCGAGAGGGTGGCAATCCAATACATGGAATTTCTGTATTAATTTTTGGCTTGTGGGTTGGCTTTGGGGTAATTCTTTAATATCGTCATAATTATAATATTCAAGAAATAATGATGTCAAAGCTTCCATCTCTAAAACAGTTCGACAAGGAATAAACACCTTATTCAAATCATATAATATTGTTCCACTTTCGGGCATTTCTTTTAATCCTCTTTGGTGATAAGTCGTTTACTAGGGATAACCCTCTTTTTTATCAAGTTACTAATTAGATTCTCAATTAAATAAATTTTCTCATTGATTTTCTATAAAATAAATTCAAATTTAATTATAATTTTATCCTTTCAACCCATCTTTTTGGTATTCAAACTTTGAAAAAAAAAAGTTGAACATCATTTTTTTTATAACAGTCTTTTCTTATTTCTTAAAGATTGCACATTATTTGTTATAAAACTATAAAATAATGGAAATTTAATTAGATTGTAATACGCTGATGTATCACTCGAGTTCTCTAAGATTATCTCCATTTTATTTATAAATCCTTTAAAAGTAGGGTAGTTTTTGTTTCTGGTTTAAAAAAATTTATAAATACATAATTTATTAGATTATTAAATTTTGTATTTTACCCAAAATTGTTCTTTAAAAAAACAATTTTTTGATAAAAATATAAAAATTAGAATTAACACAAGTAATATAAAATATACATCTAAAAATATAATTCAAAATATATAAAATTAAAATTAAGAGCTGAATTAGAAATATGGCAGAGGAAGAAAGCTTTTTGAACGCAAAGGCTCTGGTTGTTGATAATGGTACCGGAATCTCCAAAAATGGATTTGCTGGTGAAGACCAACCAAGGTCAGTCTTCCCTACACTAATTGGATATCCCAAATATGAAAGCATCATGACTGATGTTGAACATTATACTCGGGAATACTATATTGGTGAGGAAGCTATGCAATTAAAAGGCGTTTTAAAGTTAATGTTCCCTGTTGAACATGGTATCATTGAAGACTGGACTGCTATGGAGAAAATCTGGCATTATACTTTCTATACTGACTTAAGAATCGATCCAAGTGAACATCCAGTACTCTTAACAGAAGCGCCATTAAACCCACGACCAAACCGTGAAAAAATGGCTGAGATTATGTTTGAGACTTTTAATACTCCTGCTCTTTACGTAGCCATGCAAGCAGTATTGAGTCTTTATGCTTCTGGTCGTACTACTGGATGTGTTATTGACATTGGTGATGGTGTTTCCCACGTTGTACCAATTTTCGAGGGTTTCGCCTTAAGTCATGCTATTCAAAGAATTGATCTTGCAGGTCGGGATATTACCACCTATTTACAAAGGTTATTGAGACAAAAAGGCTACTCTTTTACCACATCAGCCGAAAAGGAGATTGTGAGAGATATAAAAGAGAAATTGTGCTATGTCGCGATTGATCCGGAAAAAGAGATGATGTTGAGTAAGAAAGTCGCTGGAATGGAGAAAAGCTACATGCTTCCTGATGGTGAAACGATTAATGTTGGTGTAGAGAGATTCCTTGCTCCTGAATGTTTCTTTAACCCGAGTGTAATTGGTAAAGAATTAGAGCCTCTTGATGATGTAATTGTTGGTGCTATTTCAGAATGCGATGTTGATCTTCGAAGAGATCTATACAGTAATATCGTACTTTCTGGTGGTTCTACTATGTTCCCTGGCATCAAAGAAAGGTTAACCAAAGAGATCAAGGAGCAAATTCCTGAAAGCGTTGATGTAAAGATTATCGCACCTCCAGAGCGTATGTATTCAGTATGGATTGGTGGGAGCATTCTCAGTTCACTTAAAACGTTTCATAGGATGTGGGTTACTAGACGCGAATATAAGGAGATGGGCCCTCAGGTAATCCACCGATGCTTTTAATCCGTTAAGCAGCTTCAAGTAAAATTCATGGGAATTAATATTTTAAGTTTTTTTATTTTCTTTTTTTTATTATTGTCTTTCAGATTAGATTTATACTGATTCTATCATATATGATAAATTAAGGTAGTTTTGAAAAATTAGGTTTTATATCGGTATAAAATGGAATTAAAACCTGACTCTATTAAGGAAAATTTAGACCAAATAGGAAAAAAAGAGGGATTGGCTCTTTTAAGAGAGTGGATCGATAGTTCAACTAACCCAATTATGCGTCAAAGGGCTCTAGTTAATTATGGCATAATTGATGATGGGAATAATTTCAAATTCTTCGAGCATCTATTCCTCTCAGATGAAGATATAAAATTAAGATTAATTGCAGGGCAGCTTTTAAAGGATAAATACTTACATCATAAAAAGCTATTACCTTTATTGAAGTACACCTTACATCGATTGGATAATGTAGAGTTACAGGTATTTGCCATAATAACCTTAAATTCAATAGAAAATGTAAAAGCTCGAAAATTGTTAGTAGAATATCTTAGAGAATCAATTAAAAAAGAATTTGAATCAAAGATTAGAGAATTCCCAAAAGAAATATTTGACTATAATTATAGTGAAGCAATCCCAGAAGTATATCTCGACATCTGTATAAACATTATTTTATATACTTATTATACAAAAAAATGTGGCTACCACGTTAGCTTGAAAAAAGGTAGAATTTGTTATTTAAATTGCGAAAGTTCTAGTTTGGTAAAAATTTCTGAAATAAAATCAATAAATAGGTTAAAAGGGTTAGAGCATCTTCATTTACATCGAAATAATCTAATATCTCTTGAGGGCGTTCAAAATCTAAAAAAATTACGAACTTTAGATGTGTCTGATAATAAATTGGAGAAAATTGAATATTTAGAAGAATTAGACCAATTAGAAGAATTAAATCTATCTAATAATAGGATCCAGAAAATTGAAGGTATCAATTCATTATGTAATTTAAAGAAATTATTATTAAACCAAAATTCAATAGACAACATTGAAAATTTAAACAACTTAATTAACCTAGAGATTTTAGAATTGACGCGTAATAAGATTGAGATAATATTTAATCTTGATAGATTAATTGATTTACAAAAACTCAATTTATCCTTTAATAGAATAGAGAAAATATCAGGTCTTCAAAATTTACAAAATTTAACTTGGTTATATCTCAATGGTAATAAAATCACCCGAATTAAAGGTTTAGATTTACTTGAGAAATTAAAGGGTTTATATCTCTCAAACAATACGATTGAAAAAATTGAATCCCTTGAGAATTTATTGAATTTAAAAAAATTAGAGTTATCTTATAATCAAATCGGAAAGATAGAAGGTTTACAGAATCTAAGCAATTTACAAGAATTATATTTAGATAATAATGAATTAAAAAAGGTAGAGAATTTAGAGAAATTACAGAGTCTTATCATGTTACATCTCGGAAGAAATCATATTTCAGAATTCCGAAGAGAAAGTGTTGAAGATCTCAAAAATCTGAACTTTATATTCTTAAATGAAAATCCTTTAGATCAAAAGAGTTTGGAGGAATACCATAAGAGATTAAAGTTTCCGTAAATCTCAAATAGATTGATTTTTATTGTTCTTACCATACTTAATATTTATTATTTTTTTGTTTTAATTCAGTGAGATTTGGGATGGAGAAAAGTAAAGAATCTACTGTGTTTACACCACGTTTAATTAAAGAAGATGATATTTATGGGAAAGCAGGGTATAAATTAAACCTTATAAAACCTAATGTATATCAATTTTATACAAGGGGTCCCGGTTGTCATGTTTATCTAATTATTGGAGAAAATTTAAATGTGTTAATAGATACGGGGATTATTACTAAATTCAATAGTCTTAATTATCTTCTTACAACTGAAATAGGTCTAAAAATTGAAGATATTAATTTAGTAATTAATACTCATGAACACTTTGATCATATTAGTTCTAATGCATATCTTCACTGCCCCTTTGCCGCTCATAGGTGGGCTGCCACAAAAATCCAACATAGTGATGAGCTGATAACAAAAGGTAAAAAGTGGGGTGTAGATTTATCCAATTTGAAGATTAATATCTGGCTTGAGGATAGAAATATCATCGATTTAGGAAATGTAGTTTTAAAAATTGTTGAAACCCCAGGTCATACATCTGGTTGTATTTGCCTTTATGAACCAGTTAAGCAATATATCTTTACAGGTGACACTTTGTATAAAGGAGCTATTACTAACATTTATGAGTCCGGTTCAATTTCTGAATATATTAACTCCTTACACATTTTAAATACATTAAGAATCAATAGTTTTTTTCCTAGTCATGGAAATTTTGTTCTTGGTGAAGAAAATGTTAAGAAAGAAATCGAATCCTCAATTGAAAATGCCAAGATGGAACTTCAAGTCTTTATTCAGAGACTCAAAAGTAAACCATTAGAAAATGCGAGACCTCCACCATCACTCTATAGAAGAGAGAAAGAGGACTTATAATATATTTATGCGGGTGGGGTACTTATTGTGCTTTGTTCTCCACAATAATTGCAATATTTTAATTTATTAGAAAAAAATTCTCCACAACTTTTACACTCATGTAATTTTTGTTCTATTATTGCTTCTACTACGTTTTGAAATGCTTTTTTGACATTCTCCCCGGTTTTTGACGAGGTGCCTATAGGTTCTCCATAACAGTTGAATTTAGCACTAATTTTAGCAGCATCAGCTTTAGTAATTTCTCGTTGGTCTTTCAAATCTGTTTTCGTACCAATTGTTATCTTGATGATTTCTTTAGAATTATCGTCAATAATCTGAACCCAATTTTCAATATCATTTATAGAATTCTTATCAGTAGTGTCATATAGCAATAGAGCCGCTACGGCACCATTAGCATAAGCAGGAAACAAAAGGCGATATTTTTCTTCTCCTCCAAAATCCCAGATATTCAATTCAATGCTTAGTTTTTCCTTTACCTTAATTTCTTTTCTTTTAAACGCAACTCCAATTGTTTGCATTGTTTTCTCACTAAAAGTATCGTCTACATATCTAGTTATCAGAGAGGACTTTCCAATACCCTTTGCACCTGCTACACAAATCTTGTATTTTAGCATAAAAAGGCGACAATGAATAATATTCTTATTAAATAAATTAAAGACAATTCTTATTAATAGATTTCTATCCACATTTTTCAAACATGTATCTAGTGATTTTGGGTCATTAAAATGAGAGTATTCATTATATCTGATTTTGGTTTAAGTAATCATCAATCCACAATTCCATTAAAACCTCATCGACATAATCTGATTCCATTAGAAATTGTTTTTTTCTTACTCCAATAATTTTAAAACCGATTTTGGTAAAAAGATGGATAGCTCTTTCATTTGTTGAAAAACTGCTTAATAATATTTTTTCTTTATTGTTTAATCTTTTAGATTCGCGAACAGCTAAATCGATAAGATTTTTTCCTATTTTTTGGTTCCGATATTTTTGTTTTACAATAATCCCTAAGGTTCCTACATGCTCAGCAGCATCCCAATTAGAATTAGAAATCTCACATTGACCAATAATGTTGTAAGGGGGTTTAAGATCTGGATTTTCTGCAATTATACAAATTTCTTTCTCTTTTTTAATATTATGATACCATGAATCTTTCTCTAATTGATTTCTTACCGGAAAAAATACTGGTAAATATAGGCCTTCTTCAATAACTTCATTGAAATTATTCCAAACGCCGTTAACGTCGGATTTAGTTAAATGTCTAAAGATAATTGTTTCTCCAGATTTTAACTCTAAGACCTTTTTCATTATTTAAATATAAATTTTTATAATTAAATTCCTTATGGTTATATTATGGAAAACAATAATGAACACCCTACTGAAGAAGAGAACGAAGAAGAAGAGAAGAAGGGGAAAAAAAAATTAGTTGCCAAAGATCTAGTTACCTTAACGCACGTTGAAACCCATAAACAAGAGATTAGCCCAGAGACTCGAAATCTAGCTCAGGCTCTAAAGGAAAGTTATTTGGAACATGACCAATTTGAAAGGTTATCAAATGATGAGATTACAATCCTTGAAACATTTATGGGAAAAAGACTTTTTTTAGAAAGAATTGCTATTATTGCTAACCAATCAAGAATACCTTTGGGAATCCCGGGATTTAAGAAGGCAGAATTAGAAAAAATTCTTGAGGATTTAGTTTCAAAGGGATATTTAGAATCAGAGATGGTGGGGGAAAAGCCAGTTTATTATTTGACAGAAAGAGGAAAATATCGCGTTCAATAACTAATAAAAATTGATTTTCCTTGATCTAATCATATGATTTTAACATTTTTCATTATTTCTAATGTTAAATCATAAAACAATTCTTCTACATTTTCTCCAGTTTTAGAGGAACATTCCATATAATTATAAATTATTTGATTTTTAGATATTTTAACTGCATCTTCAATTTTAACAACTCGTTTATCAGAAAGATCAGATTTACCTCCCACCACTATTATAGGTATCTTTCCTCTCCATTCTGGTAATTTTTCTTTAAATCCGTCTAGCCATATATCTATATTATTGATGCTTGATAAATTTGTAATGTCATACATGAAGATCCCTCCAAAAGATCCGCGGGCATATGATGATAAAAGTGATCTAAATTTAATTTCACCCACAAAATCCCAGATTTGAAGATTTATGGTTATTCCTTTAATAATAACACTTTTTGTATAGATATCAACACCCATTGTACTACCTATATTGATATCGAATTTTTCTGTTAAAAAACGATGGATTAGAGAGGTTTTACCTACACCAACATCACCAAATACACTTATCTTATAAGCCTGATCTATAGATATCCTTAATCCCTCAATTGCAAATATTTGCTTATTTATTGAAGATATATGTGTTAGATTTATTATTAGAAATAAATATTATCCTTCAATGAAGTATCTAATAAAAAAAACGTCATTCTTCAAATATTACATATAATTATATCCTTAATTAAAAACATTTTAGAGAGAAAAAATACTTTATTAAGATATCATATTAAAGTTTGAGTTGAACCTTGAGAGAATTCCATTTATCCTTACTATTTATCATTTTAGTTTTGGCTCACCAAATGAGTTTTTATTTGTTTTATAAGTTCTCTCAGATTAGAAGGGAAAATATAGGTTTAAACAAATTTCTTATTGCTTTTGGATTATTATATGGATTTGGATTTACTGGGGTAGTTTTAAGATCTATTAATAGTTTTTATATTGAAAATCCAGTAATAACTGTCATCTTAAATAATGTTTCCCATATTGTTATCGCCATTGCATTATTTTCCTTTTTAATAGTCATATCTCAAAAGGATTTCAATGAATTGATAAACACAAAAATTACCAAAATCGTTGCATTAATAGCTTTAATATTTTCGTTTATCATATTATTTGTTGAAGAGGTACTAATATTCCTAATCCTTATTTTTGCTTCGATCTTTATTGGATTTATATTTATGACATTATTCCACATAAAGTTGATACAAAAATCCACTGGTAACGTGAAAAATAGAATTATACTCCTTTTCTTTGGAGAGATAATAATTATAATAGCAGTTATTTTTGGTATCGAAAGAAATCCATATTTATATCCACCCAATATTCAAGATTTAGCTAGATATTTTTTTTCAATCATAATGATCCTAGGGCAATTAGTTGTTTTTTATGCTTTTTATGATTTTCCTATATTTTTAGAGTTTAATTGGCAAAAAAATTTGATTAAGCTATACATTGTTGATAAGAACCGAAGAAAAGTACTATATAATTACAACTTTTTGACTAACCAAAATGAAATTATTAAAGAATTGGACAATAACGGAATTTTATTTTCAAGTGGTTTAATTGGAATAGAAGAAATAATTGCTATCATATCAAAAACAAATCAAGAAAAAATACAAAGAATAAACCTAGAGGATAGAATTTTATTATTTAATTATGGAAGTGACGGTTTAGATTCTCTACTCTTTTGTATTTTAGTTAATAATGAGAGAGTTAGCATTAATTATTTCTTAAAAATGATTAAAATACACTTTCAAAAATTCTACAAAAATGTCTTATATGATCTTGAGGCTGTGGAAGGAAGTGAATTGAAAATTTTTAAAAAATTTAATAAACAACTTAATACACTTTTAAGAAAACTGTAAAAATCTAAATAATGTTAAATGAAATTGATTTTCCTATAGAAGGATTTTATGCCGATACACTATTAATACTGGAAGGGATAATTATTTTAATATCCTTAGAAGTTTCATTTATTTTTTGGTTTAGAACCATAAGGAATAAGAATCAAATTAAAAAACTTCAAGAAAAGGCTTATATATGGTTATTTTTAGGTTTTTCGTTTATGTGGATTTTTTTTATTATTGCTGATCATTTTGTTGAAAATGGTTCTACGAGATTAGTTTTTTTAGAGTTTGGATATTTAGCATTGGGGAGTGGGGGTATAATTTTCATTTATGGTATTGAGAAATATAAGACTCTTTTAAGGAAATTTCTATTCTCGATTATCTTCATTATATACTTAATTTTTTTTATAATTATTTCGATAATTCAGATAAATTTCGCCCAAACATTCTCTTTTTTCTTTTGGCCAATCTTTCTCCTTTTTTTTATATTTTATTCAAACGAGTTGGGATCTCTCTTTAAGAAAAATCCTTTATTAGGAGATTATAAGAAAAGCTTTATAAAACTTGTTTCAGGTTTTCTATTGTTGATTTTAGGGTTTGGATTAACTACTGATTTTTCAATTAATATCTTAGGATTAGAAGCACGATTGGCAGGAGATATTTTACAATTAATGGCATTTATTTTCTTATATCTTTTCTTCTCTTCAATCCCTTCATTTTCAGAATATGATTGGCAAGAAAAGATTAATAATTTATTTATTATACATAAATCTGGATTATTAATCTATAAGAAATCATTTCATATTGAGGAAGAGGAGTCATATGATTCTGTAACTTCTGGGACAATAACAATGTTGAAAATAATGCTTGAAACTATTAGTGATCAAGAAACTTCTACATTTATTGAAAAAAAAGGAAAGTCTGTAATAATACAACCTGGAAAATACATATATGGAGCTTTAATTGCTGATGAAAAACTTAGTTCCTTGCAGATTTTACTGAGGAATTTTGTGTCTGCAATAGAATACACATATGCAAACATATTAAAAAATTGGGAAGGAGATCTAAAAGTTTTTAGACCTATTGATAAAATAGCTGAGGAATTTTTCTTTTAAATAAGAAAAAATCTAGAATTTGATCACTGTCTTTAGCTATTTTCTATTTAGTCTTTTTTCAATATTAATTTATTTATAGGAATGTCCTGATATTCCTCACTTGGGTTTTCACGTCTAATTGTTAATGGTAAGATTCTTGATCTGAGTTCTAACTGAGCTATTTTAATAGGATCAATCATATTTTTAGGCTTTTCAACTAAAATAGGAGCTCCAAATGATATTTGTAGAGCTCTTGCTCCCACGATTCTGGCTTTCTCATAACGAGTTAAAAAGATTGGTCCAATTTTAACATATTCTCTTACTTTTTTATACTGCTTGCGTAAATCTCGAGATTCTAAGAAACTAGACATAATTTAACCCACAGAAAGAGTAATTTAACTTTTGAAAATGTATAATTTCATATAACTTTTTTGGTTTTTACTGTGTTTTAATAAATCAATACTAATTATTTAGTTTTCACATGCGCAGGGGGGGAATTGAACCCCCGATTTACACGGTGTGAGCGTTTAACGTTTTAAATGCAAAATGCAAAAAATATGTCGTCATACCGCTAGACCACCCGCGCATAAATCTATTTAAAAATAGTTAGCCATGCGAATTAAATGTTTTTGTAGACATTAATTAATTTAATTTATTAAATTATTGTTAATTCGATTTAAGAATTTAAGTATTTTTTAATGATCTTGTAAAGTCTGTTAGTTTAAATATTTCAGTTAAATTTTATCTTCAAAATCAAAAATATTCTTAACTTTACTGGTGATTTTCTTAACAATAAATGACGGATTTATATCTCACCCTCTAATCAAACAAAATGTTATATCTCGAAGAGAATACCAAGAGAGTATTTTTATCAATTGTTTAAATAAGAACTGTTTGGTTGTTATACCTACAGGTTTAGGCAAAACCATTATAGCATTAATGCTTACGGTACACAGGTTAACGGAAGTTAAGGAATCGAAAGTAATACTTTTAGCGCCTACTAAACCTCTCGTAGAACAACATTATAAATCATTTTTAAAATTAACTAAGCTTCCTGAAGAATCACTTATAACACTTACGGGAGCAATTTCTCCAGAAAGAAGGAAAGATCTGTGGAAAGATATTCAAATTGCATTTATGACCCCTCAAGTGCTCCAGAATGACCTCATTTCTGAGCTTTATTCAATTAAAGATGTTTCATTAATAATATTTGATGAGTGTCATAGAGCTGTAGGAGATTATGCTTATTGTTTTTTGGCTAAAAAATACATGAGTATCACAAAGAATGCTCAAATTTTAGGACTCACTGCAAGTCCTGGCTCGACTGAAGGTAAAATTAATGAGATTAAACAAAATTTATTTATTGATCATATAGAGATCAGAACAGATAAGGACGTAGATGTAAAACCATATATTCATAAAGTAGATAATGAATGGATAAAAATTAAACTCCCGCCTGAATTTTTAGAAGTAACAATAATATTGGGACAAAAACTAAAAGTTTGCTATAAATTCTTAAAGGAAAACGAATTACTTGGGTCTTATGATTTAAATAGAATCACCAGAAAAGATTTATTAAAGCTAGACAAATTAATCAATCGTAGAATTTCTACAGCAAGAGATGATGATGAGAAATTTCGAATGTTTAATGCAAAAAAAGTAGCTGCGAATGCTATAAGATTATCTCATATGATGGAGTTAATAGAAACTCAAGGAGTTAGTGCCCTTAAAGATTATTTTGAGAAGAATGAAGAAAAGATTAAGAAAAATACCGCAAATAAGTCATTAAAAGAGTTATTTTTTGATGTCGATTTTAAAAAAGCAAGAGAATTAACAAATACACTTTATTCTAATGGTGTTGTGCATCCAAAAATAGAAAAGTTAAGAGCTCTTTTAACTGAACAGATTAAAACAAACTCAGATTCAAGAATACTTGTGTTCTGCCACTTTAGAGATTCTGTCAACAATATAGTAAAGATATTAGAAGACGATGATGTAATTAAAATCCATAAATTTGTTGGACAAGCAACTAGAGGATCAGATAAGGGTTTAACACAAAAAGAACAAATAAATCTACTTAGTGATTTCAAAGAAGGCATTTATAACACACTTGTTGGTACAAGTGTTGCTGAAGAGGGTTTAGATATTGAAGAATGTGATCTTGTTGTGTTTTATGATGTAGTACCTAGTGCTATTCGGTCTATTCAACGTCGTGGTCGTACTGGTAGAAAAAAGGAGGGGAAGGTTTTTGTGCTTATGGCAGAAGGTACCAGGGATGAAGGATATTACTGGGCTGAAAAATCTAAGGAAAAAAACATGAAAATAAGTTTAAATAAAATAAAAAGTTCGGAGGTTAAATCTAAGTTGGGGCAATCCAATCTGACAAATTTTATTTCTTCTGAAAAAGAAGAAAAGAGTAGTTCAAAAGAAAATACGGAACAAGATATAAATAAAGTTATTAAAATTGAAGATGCAGATAATTTTGAGATTATCTGTGATAATCGTGAGACTGCTTCACCCGTTGTAAGGACTCTATCTCTAATGGGAGTTAAAATTAAATTAGTGCAATTATTAGTGGCAGATTATGTTATTTCAGAAAGAGTTGGAATTGAGAGGAAATCTGCCAAGGATTTTTGTGATTCTATTATTGATGGAAGACTATTTGCTGAGTTGAGTGAACTTGGTGAGAAATTTTTACAGCCAATTTTAATTTTAGAGGGAGATCCATTTCAAGATTCAAATATTAGTGAAAATGCACTTTATGGAGCAATCACCTCTATAATTCTTAATCTGGGAATCTCAATTTATAAAACCGAAAATGTTAATGAAACTGCCAAATTCCTTTATCAATTAGCAAGAAAGGAGCAATCTAGTACAACATCTTCACCTAAATTAAGATTTGATAAAGCCCCAATTGAAACTTCTCGCTTGTTAGAGTATGTCGTTGCGGGAATACCTGGTGTAAATACTCTGCGAGCAAAAAACTTATTGAAAGAATTAAAGACATTACAAAATATTTTCTTAGCTGATATACCAGATTTAACTAAAGTTGAGAATGTTGGGAAAAAAATCGCTCAAGAAATCTATAAAATTAGTAGATACAAATATAAAAATAACTCTTAAATTGGCTTATTAATAGACACCTATTTTAATAAAACAATAAAAAAGATTTTTTATAAGTTCAATAATAATTTATAATATTATTGACTTTTATTGAGTAAGGATACAATAAAAAAAGCTGAGAGATTTGATAAAATTCAAAGTAGTTGTAGCGGGTGCCAAAAACGTGGGAAAAACAAGTTTAATTCGTAGATATGCTACAGGAAAATTTGAGAAATCTACATTATCTACTATAGGGGTCGATTTTGAAACGAAAAAAGTGGTTGTTGATGAGACTGAAATATTGTTAAATATTTGGGACTTTGCTGGAGAAAAAAAATTCCGTTTACTTTTTCCTTCTTATGTATCAGGAGCTTCAGGTGCTCTAATGTTATATGATGTTACAAATGAAGATTCTCTGAATGACCTTTATGATTGGTTGAATGTAATTTCATCTGTTCCTAATTCTCCTAAAACTAAAATCTTAATCGAAGCAAAATCAGATTTAAAGAGAAGAGTAAAGAAAGAGGATGCTCAAAAAATATTTGAAAAACATAAATTTCAAGGAGAGATTTTAACTACTTCTGCAAAAACCGGTGAAAATGTCGAAAAAGCTTTTGAGATGTTAGGGCGTGAAATTCTTAAAAATTCTTTAAAAAAATGTCCTAATTGTGGGAAACATTATCCCTTAGAGTTAAAATTTTGTCAATATTGTGGCTCAAAAACAAATTAACCATAAACTAATTTTGATTTACTTTCTTTTTTCAGAAATTTAAAATTCATTTTCAATGTCAAATCTTCATACCTAAACGCTATCGATATAAGAAAGTAAAATTTATTTAAAACAATAAATAAGAAGTATTATCTTAAAACTTACAAAGGTTATGAAAATTGAACTATGATATTAACCAAGATATTCAAGAGATAATTAAAAGAATTAAAAAAGATAATATTTCTTTTGAGGGCAAAACAATCTTGGTAACTGGAGGTGCTGGTTTTCTTGGTTCTTGGGTTTGTGATGTCTTAGTTGAACAAGGAGCTAATTGTATCTGTTTGGATAATTTATCATCAGGAAAACCTAAGAATGTATTACATTTAATGGAAAAAGAAAATTTTCGTTTTATTAATCATGATATTTCTTATCCAATTTACTTTGGTATGAGTTATCATCCTTTAGGTATATGTATAGGAGATATTAATAAAATTGATATCGTTATGCATATGGCAAGTAGAGCATCTCCATTTGAATTTCAGAAAGAACCTATATCTATTCTTAGAAGCAATACATTAGGAACCTTGAATTCCTTAGGGATTGCTAAGTTTCACAATGCAATTTTCTTTTATACAAGTACTTCTGAAGTTTATGGAAATCCCCCTAAGGAAGCCATTCCTACTCCAGAGAGTTATTTTGGACATGTGAATCCCGTTGGTCCTAGAAGTTGTTATGACGAATCAAAAAGAGCTGGAGAGGCTTATATTAAAGCTTATGAACTCCAACATAATATGAGAACGAAAATTGTTAGAATTTTTAACACTTCAGGACCTAGAATACGACACGGACCAGAATTTGGGAGAGTTGTTCCTAACTTTATATATCAAGCCCTTCATGATGAGGATATAACTATTTTTGGAGATGGATCACAGACAAGATCATTTATTTATGTAGTGGATGAGATTGAGGGGATTCTTAAAATGGTATATAAAGATGAAGCTATTGGAGAAGTTGTTAATTTAGGGAATAATAAGGAATATACTATTTTAGAGTTAGCCCGAATAATAAAAGAATTGGTAAACTCTAATTCAAAAATAGTTTTTAAACCGTTGCCTATTGATGATCCAGTTTTTAGATGTCCTGTGATAGATAAAGCGAAGAAAATTCTTAATTGGGAGCCAACAACTTCCCTTGAAGAAGGATTAAGGAAAACTATAGCATGGTTTAAAGATAATGAGTGACAAATTAAGAGTCCAGAACAAACATTTTGAGAAATTACTCAAAATCTGTTTAATTTTAGGGATAATAGTTGTTTCAGGATTTATCATATATTTTATATTGACACCTGAACCAGGATTTGTCTCTTATGGGATTTTAAATGAGAATCAGGAAGCAGGAAACTATCAAACAGAAGCTACAATAAATGAAACGATTTCTTTTTATCTGACTGTAGGAAATCATTTGGATAGAGAATTTGAATTTAGATTTAAGATTAAAAAGGGAAATAAATATTCTTTATTAAGTTCAAATACTCCCTCAAATGGGACTTTATATCAAACAATAGGAAATTTTTCTCTAGATCCTAACCAAATTCAAATTTATGGAGAATACAACATATCATTTTCAGATGTGGGGGAGAATCAGATTATTATTACAGAATTATGGCAAATTAAACATGGAATTGAGGAATTTTTTATCGTTGAATACTTGCGATTAAATATAACTAATTAATTTCCTCCACCAATTATATTAACCGAATGTATTCTCACCCAAGGAGCTTGAAATGCTCCGTAAATTCTATAATCTCTCGAAACTGCATCAATATTTTGAAATAAATCAATTAGATTAATACCTATCATGGTTTCATTTAATGATTCTTTAATCTCTCCCTCTTGAATCAGATTACCATGTAAAATTAAACCGGAAAAATCACCTGTTGATATATTAGGAGAATCTCCAGTATAATTCAAAATTATTCCTTTTTTAACATCTTTAATCATTTCATCCAACGTAAAGTCTCCTGGTTTCATAATAAAATTAGTAATGCCTATTGTTGGAATTGATATATAAGAACCACGAGAAGCGTTACCAGTACTTTCAATTCCTTCTTTTCCCGCAGTATAGCTATTATGCAGTAATCCATTTTTAAGAAATTTTCCTCTTTCTAAGATTTTTTTGTTTTTACATGGAACTCCTTCATCATCAAATATCTGAGAGCCAGCTGCACCATGTATCAATCCATTATCATCAATATTTAAATATTCAGATCCGATTGTTTTTTCTCTTTTATCTACTAAGAAACTTCTTTTGTATTGAAAAGTGTCAGCGTTAATCGCTGCTGCTACTGGTCTTAATATTAAACTTATTACACCTTTTGGAGTCAAAATTACTGGTGCTCTCATATTTTTAATTTTTCTTCTGCTCAAATTCCTTTTTGCATCATCAAGTGCTAATTTTGCAACATTTATTGCATCTAATTTATTCAAACTTCGCTCTATTTGTCTTTCATAACCTGAGGAAGTTTCCTTAGTCATTTTATTCTGTACTATTATATTTGAAGATATTAAACAGCTTGTTTCTTTTCTTGAGACATTTAAGCCATTAGAATTAAAAATATATATTTTAGAGAAACCAGATGCAAAATTACCTGATTGAGAAATTGCCATTTCATCTTCCTTGCAAATCTTGATTAAATCTTCAGTATATCGTATTGAATCTTCAATTTGCAGGTTTTTTAATTCTTTATCAAATAAACCATTAACAACAGGGTAATCTTCATATGAATTCGGTAAATCCTTAAAATCAGGATCAGGTGTAGCTACCTTCATCATTTTAATAGCGTTCTTACACAATTTCTCTATTGTTTTTCTATCAACTTTGTTTGAATATGCAAATCCAAGAGAACCATCGTTACTGATAACTCTAATTGATACCCCATTATCCTCTCCAGTTTCACTATTTTTTATTGAATTTTCTTCAATTTCAATATTGATATAATCACTTTTTTCAAAGTATAATTCTGTACATTTTATTCCTGAATTTTCTTTATCCACTAATTTAAAGCAATAGTCTGATAAAGAATATACCTCTGAATCCTCCAATTAACTCAAACCTCCAACAGTTATATCCTCCATACGTATATAAGGGGCTCCATCACATACCCTAACTCTTTGTCCTCCTTTTCCACAGATTCCCACAGAATAATTGAATGTTTTTTTATTGCCAATTGCAGAAATTTTGTTTAGAGCTTCGAGAATCATACCACTAAGGGAAACGTCTCTCATAATTTCCTTTTTTTCTCCATTTTCAATTCTATATGAAAATCTGCATTTGAATTGAAAATTACCTGTAGTAGGATCAGTATAACCATATTGAAAATCTTCACACAATATTCCATTCCTAGTATCTTCAATTATATCTTCTAAACTCCAATTCTTTGGCTCTATATAAGTAAAACCCATACGTACTTGAGGTCTCTCAGAACTTACAGACGCTCTTCCATGTCCATTTGGAGGAACACCCATTCTTGAAGAAGTTTCTAAATTATGCAAATAATTTTTAAGTATTCCATTTTCAATAATTACTGTTTTTTGTGAAGGAATTCCCTCATCATCTGCGAAATAACAACCAAACAACTCGTATGGTAAATTAAATTGTTCTGCTTGACCCATTGAGGGATTATCGATTATAGTTACTTGTTCCGAAGCAACTTTGTTGTCAATCATTCCTTTTAAGATACTTTCATTATTTAAAACGAGATCAGCCTCACATGCATGCCCAAATGCTTCATGAATAATTGTTCCAGTTAATTTGGAGTCTGAAATAACAGTTAATTTGCCCCCAACGGGAGATTTTGCATCCAATAGTTCTACAGCTTCTTTAGCAGTTTTTTTACTTAAATTGTTAGCTTTTTCAGTTTCTGTAATTTCATATCCTCCAACACCGGCTACGGAATTTACAGAACTCTGAGTAGTACCGTTTTTATTAGTAAAAACCATACAAAATAATCTTACAAATGATAAATCTTGAATAATTTTGCTTCCATATGAATTTAAAAAATAAGTTTGTGAATGTCCATCCATATAGATTGTGTGAGTATTTTTTACATACTTTGAATATTCTCCAGCAATTTTTTCATGATTTTTGACGAGATTAATTTTGTCTTCAATATCAACTTGTTCTAAATTTTTCTTATTTCTACTCTCATAATTTGCGATTAACGGATCATTTTGAGCGATATTGAATTTTACTTTAGTTAGTGATTCTGATAGTCTTGCTAATTTAATTGCTTTCTCTAAACCTATCTTAATGGATTCTTTTTCTAGGTCTTTCAATACAGAAAAACCCCAACCGCCATTTCTGAAAGCTCTAATTCCACAATTAGTTATTTCAAAAGAAGATATTTCCTTACTTTTTTGATTAGTGAAGTCTAAACTAGTTCCATTATTCACTTCAGTTCTTATATCCCAATACTCTACTCTTTCCTTGGCGATCTGATTTAGTTGTTCAATTAAATTCTCATCAATTGGTTTTAGATCTTCTGATAGTTCCATGTTTCTTGTTTGGTATTAATTATAATACAATATTTAAATGAATAGTGAAAGTCAGTATATCACCAAAAAAAGAGAAGAATAGCTTAAATATGTTTCTTTTTTATTTATTATGGCTTTTTAACTTCTTGGCAATTGAGATTGCATCTTGAAGTGAACAAATCTGTGAAAATTTTGTTGAATTCTTAAAGAGAAAGGAGTGGTTACATTTCCAGCACTTTTTCGACTTAATAATTCTATTAGAATAATACCACTCTCCGCAATTATAGCATCTGAAAAAATAATACTTCATACAGGTAATCATTAATATAAAACAAGTTTTAAGATGGAACTGCTTCAAGATTTTTTAATTTCTTGTCTATAAATTTCATTCAATTTGACTTAATTATTTTATCTCTAATAAATAAGATATATTTCATAATGGTTCATTATTTTAATTAGGACTAAATAAAAATAGTAGAAATCATGGATCATAAATTTGTTCATCCTATAGAAACACGCTATCGAACTGAGATGGCTAATTTTTTTACTGAAGAAAAAAAGCTCGAAAATTGGTTGAAGGTCGAAGCTGCATTGGCACAAGTACATGCAGAATTAGGAAATATCCCAAAAGAGGCTGCTGAGGAGATTAGTAAAAAAGCTAATTTAAACTATGTAAAATTAGAAAGAGTAAAAGAGATAGATAGAGAAATTCATCATGATTTAATGGCGATGGTAAAAAGTCTAGCAGAACAATGTGAAAATGATGCAGGTAAATATATTCACCTTGGAGCTACAAGTTATGATATTGAAGATACTGCTACCGCCTTAGAATTAAAAGAGGCATTAAATAATATTTATAATTCTATGTTGGAATTATTAAAAGTACTCATAAACATCACTGAAGAGAAAAAAAACTTGGTCTGTATCGGAAGAACACATGGTCAGCATGCAATACCTACTACATTTGGTATGAGATTTGGGGTATGGGCATATGAGGTAAGTAGACATTTAGAGAGAATATCTGAAATTAAAAATAGGATTTCATTTGGTAAAATGTCAGGTGCAGTTGGAACAATGGCAAGTTTTAATAATCAGGGAATAGAAATCCAAAACAAAGTAATGAAAAAACTTAATCTAAACCCAGTACTGATAGCAAACCAAATAATTCAGAGAGATAGACATGCTGAAATTATTTTTTTAACAAGTTTAATTGGTCAAACATTCGCAAAAATAGCGAGAGAGAACCGAATTTTACAAAGAAACGAAGTTGCAGAAATGTTTGAACCTTTTAAAAGTCTACAAGTTGGGAGTTCTACAATGCCTCATAAAAGAAATCCTCATAAATCAGAAAGAATATGTAGCTTGGCCAGAGTTCTAAAATCTAATGTATTAGTCGCTTTGGATAATATAGTTCTCGAGGATGAAAGAGATATTACAAATTCTGCATCTGAAAGAATAATATTTGCAGAAAATTTCATATTATTGGATTATATGATAAAGCAGTTAACCCAAAATCTAAAAGGATTAGAATTTGATGAATCAAAGATTGAAGATAATCTTAATCTTACTAGAGGTGCTTGTCTTACAGAAAAAGTTATGGTCGAATTAGTAAATAGAGGAATAGGAAGGCAGGAAGGGCATGAAATCTTAAGACAAGCATCAATTAAAGCCAGGGAAACAAAAACTAATATGAGTGACATCTTAACTGAAGATAAACGTATAATAGAAAAATTCACAACGAAAGAATTGAATGAGATGTTTGACCCTCATAAATATATCGGTAAAGCTGTCGAACAGGTAGATAATTTAGTAAAATCTCTAAAAACTAAATATAATTTTTAAATCTTGGTTTATATGAGTGAAGACGATAATTTATACAATTCTTTAGGAGTTTCTTCAAAAAAGGAAGATGTTCACAATGCATTAAAATCAATTAATAAAGGGTTGTATCCAGGAGCCTTTTGTAGAATTGTAGAAGATATTGATGACAGACAAGATTATTGTTCTGTATTCCACTCTGACGGTGCTGGTACAAAGGCTAGCTTAGCATACATGTATTATAAAGAAACTGGAGATAGATCTGTTTTTAAAGGGATAGTTAGGGACGCTATGGTAATGAATCTTGATGATCTTTTATGTGTAGGGGCAATAGGGAATATTTTCTTTTCCAATAATTTAGGAAGAAATCGTCAATATATTGACAGATCTGTTATTGAAACAATAATAAAAGAATATTATGATTATAGTGAGAAATTGTCATCTCTCGGCTTACATGTAAAGATGTGTGGAGGGGAGACTGCTGATATTGGTGATATCGTTAAAACTCTTGTAGTTGATGCGTCTGCTTTCACTACAATGAAGAGAAAGGATGTAATTGATGCAAGTAATATCCAGTATAATGATGTTATAATTGGATTAGCTAGTTATGGGAGAGCTTCTTATGAAGACGAATATAATAGCGGAATTGGAAGTAACGGGTTAACTTTAGCTAGACATGGCCTACTTTCACATGGATATTACAAAAAATATCCTGAATGTTATGATCAAAATCTTGATGAGAAATATACTTTTTTTGGAAAGTATAAATTAACAGAAAAAATTAATGGAATAGATTTAACAATTGGGAAGGCTTTATTATCGCCAACAAGAACTTATGCTCCGATTTTAAAAGAGATGATTTTAAAATATAGAAGTGATATACACGGATTCGTCCATAATACGGGGGGAGGCCAAACAAAAATTTTAAAATTTGGTAAGGGGATAAAATATATCAAAAATAACCTATTTAGGATTCCAAAGATATTTGAATTAATTCAAAGATCATCTGAAACCCAATGGAAAGAGATGTTTAGTGTTTTTAATATGGGGCATAGAATGGAAATCTTATGTAATGAATCTATAGTCCCAGAGATCATAAAAATTGCAAGAAAATTTAAAGTAGATTCAAAGATCATCGGTTTCTGTGAGAAATCTCCGTCAAAAGATAAGAATACAGTAGAAATAAAATCAGAATACGGTTCATTTCTTTATGATTAGTATAATCTTTCGATAACAAAATCTTTATTGGATTCTTTTCATGATTAAATAACAAAATTTATAATTTTAAAATTCAATAATTTTTTATTCAAATTAGATAAGTGATATTCTATGCCACGAATAGGTCAAAGTAGAAGGAAGGAAATTGCAAAAAAGAGGTTCCGTTTTTTCATCTATGAATTATTTTGGATTTTTATTGGCATATTTGCTTTGTTATTAATCCCTTTTTTTATAATTCCTATATTTGTTAGTGAAACCTCTGTTCTTTATGGTGTATCATTCTATTCACTTAGAGCTATAATAATATTATTAGGAGTGCCAATTATTCTATATCTCTTTAATTTGGTTTTTGAACCTCAAAAAAGGGAATTGATCGTTGAAGAAGACGTCTCGGCTGCCAAGGGACATTTGAAATTATTTATTATGTCCAAAAAAAATTACAAATATCAAATTCTATATGGAGTTTTGATTTTTTTCCTTGTTTTTTTACCAATTGATTTCTTTGGATACATATTAGTACCAGGAATGCTTGAATATCAAGCAATTGCTCTTTCTTCCAATACAACAGATATATATTTACTCGATCCTAATTATTTTATATTTCTTATCTCTGTGATAATAATTCAGATTTCTGTCGCAATTTCTGAAGAAACTATCTATAGGGGTGTAATTACTAAAAGAGGAGGGGTTTATTATTTTAAATATTCCGCAGTTATAATCTCCTCGTTTTCTTGGGGATTGGCTCATTTCGCTTATTTTTTAGATCCAATAAGTTATTTCTATCCTTTCTGGTATCCTATTGTATGGTTTGCACAAGCATTCTTTATCGGGATTATTCTCTCTTTACTAGTATTGAGAAGAAAATGGTTAATTCCTGCAATAATTGCCCATGCTCTTAATAATATAATCTCCGCTCATGCTGTTTGGAGTTTGCTACAAGGTAATAGCTTTACAATTGTAGGGATTTATCTATATTATCCTTTATTAATTATAGGATGTATCTTATTTGCATGGTATTATTCTCGAATAAAAGAAGGCTTTTCCATTGGAATAAATATGCTTAAAATTTATTTTAAACGTGAAGACAAATTTGAGAAGACGAAAGGAGACTCAATTTTTCGTGTTCTTATTGATATTTTAATGGGTCTGATAATTTTCCTAATGGGTTTTATGGTTATGATTTAGAGGAGTGTTAAATTAATGAAGTTGGGGATCATCTCCGATACACATATTACAAGTAATTATAGTAAAGAAAAAATCGCTAAATTAATAAACCAACTTAAAGAAGCATTTAAGGATGTGGATGCAATTATCCATGCAGGAGATATTTGTGAAAATTTTTTTTTAAATGAAATAAAAAACATAGCGCCAACAAAATGTGTGAGAGGAAATCTAGATAGGATTGATAATTTAGATAATTTTATTAAATTTACAATTGGGAGGTATAACATCGGAGCAATTCATTTATTACCAGATAATGTTGAAGAATTTGCCAAAAAGCATGATTTGAATATTCTAATTTTTGGTCACACTCATCAGCCTCTAATAAAAGGAACTAATTTTAATTTACTTCTTTTAAATCCTGGATCGCCAACTCAACCAAAAGCACCTCAAGAGCGACCCGGATTTAGGAAACCTGTTGCAAGACCAACTGTCATTACTTTAAATATTGATGAGAACGATATTATATCGACCTTTATTATCACCCTTAAAAACTAAGTTTCTACGTGAATTATTAATATCTTTTAACACATTGCTTAAATATTACTTAAATTATATAAGAAGAGTCTTATATGTATAGTCAAGAGATTGATTTTAACAAGTGATAATAAATCTACTCTGAATAATTATAAATATTAATTAACTCATATTAATTATACAAGGAAATTTTATGTATGCGTATTAGAATAAAATACTATGCATATATATAATATAAAACCTTTATTTATGATATTATTTTAAAAATCTCTACTGAGAGTGTGTAGAATTGGTTAGTAGACTTGAATTAGTACTTAAAGAACTTAACGAAAATGGAAATTTTCGTGCATCCCTTTTTGCAACTTCAACGGGTCTAGTGCTCGCTTCTCAAAAAGAAGAAAAAATCGACGAACGTGTCGTAGCTGCTATGGGATCTTTATTGAGTGATTCAGCTTATAAAGCTGCTGAGGAATTGGGCCTTTCGGAAATCCAGAGTATGAAAATCAAATATAAAGACGATTTCATAATGATGAGAAATATTATTATGCCTGATAATAAGAATCAATTCCTATTAGCAATTTTATCAAAAGCTCCTGAAAGTGAAGATGTGGAGCGTTATTTTGACCAACTTCTTAATTGGGCAGTTGATAATTCTCAGGCAGATTTAGAAAAGCTTTCAAGTTTATAATACGTTTTATCAATCTTTATATTTTTATCTCTCTTCTGGATTTCATTTTTAAATTATAAAGAGTAAATTCAAAAATATTAGTAAAACCTTCTATCTACAATGAAAGCAGCATATATTTCTAACCATGGTAGTTTAGATAATATTCAAATTGGTGAAGTTGATGATATAAAAATAGGTTCAAATGATGTATTAATCGAAACTCATTTCGCAGCTTTGAATCATTTAGATTTATTTGTTATTAAAGGGTGGTCAGGATTAAATTTAAGAATGCCTCATGTGATTGGTGCTGATGGGAGTGGAGTTGTAAAAGAAATTGGATCAGAAGTGTCTACAATAAAGATTGGTGATAAGGTTACAATTAATCCTGGAATTTCATGTGGCAAATGTGAAAAATGCTTATCAGGAAAACAAGTTTTATGTAAAAAATTTACGATTAAGGGAGAACATGAGTGGGGTACATTTGCCGAGTTTTTTAAAATGTCAGAGATAAATGTTTTAAAAATACCCAATGCTTTCCCTTTAGATAAAGCAGCAGCAGCACCATTAACGTTCTTAACAGCCTATAGAATGGTAAAAACACTAGGAAAAGCAAGTTCGGGAGATTTTATATTTATACATGGTGCTGGAGGAGGGGTTTCTTCTGCAGCTGTTCAAATTGCTAAATATTTTGGTGCAAAAGTGATAGCCACAACTAGTTCATCAGAAAAAATCGAAAAAACTAAGAAATTAGGAGCCGATTATGTGATAAACTATAAAGAAATGAAGGATTATTCTCAATATGTATATAAAGAATTAACCAAGAGGTGTGGTATTGATATCGTTATTGATAATGTCGGAAAAGCTACATTTAACAATAGCATTCGATTGTTAAAACCAGGTGGTCGATTAATTACATGTGGTGCTACTTCAGGACCAAATATAGAAATAAATTTAGCGAACGTTTTCTGGAAGCATTTACAAATAAAAGGAACTACTATGAGCAATCAAAATGAATTTAGAGCAGTAATGAAGTTAATATTTGATGGTGAATTGACCCCTATCATAGATAGTGTCTTTCCTCTTGACAGAGTCAAAGATGCTGAGAGATATCTAAGCGAAGGAAAGCAATTTGGAAAGGTTCTTTTAAATGTTTCTTAGTTTGTCTAAATCAATGAGTTATAAAAACTCAAAATTTCATCAGCAATTTGTTGTTCATAACCCCAGTAAAAATGATCTGCTCCTGTAATAATCCTACTACTTTTTGGTTCATTATAATAATTGTAATTTTGCTCGAATGCTTCATACCTCGCAACGGTGTCTTGATCTCCTTGAATAAATAATTTTGGTTTATCAGACTGAGATTGGGTCTTATACTGCGGACCAATAAAGTCCCATGGGAACGAAATTGAAATGAAACTAATAACCTTCTCTGAATAATTTATAGCTGAACAGCCAATAGCAGCACCATAAGAATAACCACATATAATTATCTTCTCATGATTTTTCTTATTTATTAAGAAATCTATGCATGCTTTTACATCTGTCGATTCTCCCGTTCCATCTGAATGAGATCCACTTGATCTACCTACTCCTCTAAAATTAAACCTCAAACAAGAAATATTATTTTCAATTAATTTTTTTAATACTCCAGACACAACATTATTATACATATTCCCCCCGTATTGGGGATGAGGATGACAAATAAGAACTACAGGATTTTTCGAATTAGATTGAGATAAAAAGTATTCTGCTTCGAGTTTTATCTCATTATTTGTAATGAATAGTTTTTCTGTTTTTACCATGTTTTAATACAATCTCATTATCAATTTCTGATGTAAAAAGAAGCAATTACGGGCTATGAGGGAATTTCGAACTCATTATTTTTTAATGAGCCTTTCGAACCCCCGACCTGCCGGTTAAGAGCCGGTTGCGCTACCTGCCTGCGCCAATAGCCCATCATTCAAATTTTATGATAAATTCCTAAAAAGCGCAGACGGAGGGACTCGAACCCCCGAGCGCTTACGCGCACCGGCTAACTTGTCTAATTATTAAACAACTCAAGGCCGGCGTCTTACCAGCTAGGCTACGTCTGCGTATTTAGAAATTTCACAAATAATTGAACTTAATTACTTTGATGTTATAAATACTTTATAATCAAAAGAATAAATTTTTTATTATTTTAGGTTTGCCCTACCCGAGCTCTACCATAACTTTAAGTAAAATATAAATTTTATGCTACATTGATGAAAATATGAGCGGGGCAAAGGATTTTCGTTATTTAATACCAGAAAGCTTATTTAAAGAGATTACTCAAAAAGCAGCAGAAGAATATCCTAATATTATACATGGATGGCTTTTTGCTGATCGTAAAGAAAATTTTGGAATATGTACTAAATTTATTATGAATCCTGACTTACGAAAAAGCAAAGTTCATGTCAAACCGAGAAGTTGGATGCGTTATAAAAAATCTAAAATCTACAATATGCGTAAATTCAAAGCTGAGTTAGGAGTTGATATTGTATGGATGTGGCACTCTCATCCTAGCGGAAATGAGAAACTCCATACAATAGATAAGCGTATATTAAAATATTTATCCAATGGTGTTATGATTATTGTAATTCCACCAATAACCGATAGAACACCAGAGCAAAAGGCTCATCTAGTAGGCTGGTATTACGATAAAAGGTATACTAAAAAACCAATTATCGAAAAAATGGTTTTTGAGATAATTTCAGAATAGGTTATATATTTATTCCTTTCTTTCATTTTTTTCTAATTCTTTGATTTATACTTTTTAGTCAAATAAAGTTTATAACTATCCTTCGAATTTTAAAGATAACATTTTATTTTTACAAAAGAATTTTATTGATTTTAGGTGTAAAAAAATGGAAGAAGATGATTTATCTACTCAATTTATAGATGAATTGGGAGAAAGCACATATAGATATTTCCAAATAGATATTTTAAAAGTTGCGATGATTTTTTTAGTTATATTTGACCATACATTTCCTTGGGCATTAAAAAACACTATGGGTGTTTCCTTATGGGAAAGAATCTCAATTCCTGTATTTTTAGTTATCATGGGTTTTAATATGGGAAAGTCTTTTAAACAATCTGGTGAAACTTCTTTAAGAAAATTGTATTCATGGAATTACTTTAAAAAGAAGTTTTGGAGGTATATTTTTCCGTTCTTTATCCTTTATTTAATATCTACTATTACAGGATTGATCATGTATAATTTTGATCTTGAGGCAATGTGGTATGGTCAACATTATAATATAGTATATGGTTATTGGAGATGGGATGTGGCACATTTATTAATAGGTATTTTACCTTTCTATGGACCAGGTAATTGGTTTCTACCAGTTGTCTTTTGGTCGATCTTAATCATGCCTCTATTATACAAAGGATTTTCTGGAAAACTAAAATGGAGTATTCTTTCTTTATGTTTATGTTACATAGTTGAATTAGGAATTACTTCACTTTTCCGATTTATTGTGCCTTTACATGTTTCCTCCCAGGCTGAGTGGCAATTTTATTACCGATTCACAGTTACAAGCCTCCCTTTTATGATATCTGCTGTTGGTTTAGGATTATGGTTTTCACGGGATCATGACCTCTTTTCAAAGAAAAACTATTTTATGTGGATACTGTTTCCTTTAAGTTTGACGTATATCATTGCTTATCAGTTCATCGATTTCTCTTTTGGGTTTGAATTTCCTGATTATAATTTTCTCGTTTTTCCATATTCGGCATTCCTAGTATTACTTGCACTAAGAATATTACCAAAGAAAGTAAATTACAATAACATATTTATAAAGGGGATTAAACTTATCAGTAAGTCAACATACCATATTCTATTAACACAGATATTATACTTCGGAATAGTTATTGCTGTATACGGAGATCATTATGGGGCAAGCATAGTTGGCATTGATTTTGGATATGATCCTTTGACAGTTTTTCTATATCTCTTGATAAATTGGGCGATATGTATTCCAATCGGTACTTTGTGGTATTATGGAGAAAATAGGATAAGAAATCTTCGACGCTTAAGGAAAAACTTATAACAACCCAACGAATAGAAAAGAATTTACAAATAATCAATACAATATTTTTTTTTTTTATTTCTACTATAAAACCTCTATTTTATAATAAAATATTAAAATTTTAAAGTGTTATATTGAAATTGTACAATATCAAATATTTATCAAATGAGCAATCGTCGCTTAGCCTGGTAGAGCGCCGGTCTGCTAAACCGGTGTCCGATGGACTCGTGGGTTCGAATCCCACCGATTGCGCTCAATTTAGGGCCAGTGGTCTAGTGGTTATGACGCCTCGCTTACACCGAGGAAATCGGGAGTTCAATCCTCTCCTGGCCCACCATTCTTTTTATAACTAAAACAGTTTTCTTATCTTATTTGGTCTTATTGCGCTTAATTTGCAATTTCTAAGTTCTTTTCCAATATGAGCAATGATTCCGGGGGCGCTAGACCCTTCTTTTAATAGAACTAAATTTTCAAGAAACCCATACCTTTTTACTGTAATAATGTCTCGAAAATGTCCTTTTTTAGTTAAAATCTTCTTAAATTGGCCTTTAGTTTCTCCACTTAAAAAAACAGCTTCGAGGTTTTCTTTTAAGATTTTATTAAAGAAATCTAAACTTTGAGGGGCTAATTCTCCAAGTAGTTTATTATTAACAGAATCTATTTCAGTAATTTTAATATTTAATGGAAAATGATCAATAAAATCATACGCATCAATAATTTCATTTAAAGATCTCTCATTTCCTTTACATAACTGTAGTCTTAATGAGTGTAAATTTACAAGAACATCAACATGTGGATTCAAAATCGCACAATCTACAAAAAGACCAAATCCAACTTTCCCAACATCTACAAGAGTACCCCTATATATCTTTCCGATATCAACATCTTTAAAATTTTGAATGCTCCCAATCTCTTTTTTTAAAATGTTAAGGATGAATTGTTCTTCTGAACCATTGACGGTTATCTCGAATCTTTTATCAAATTTCCTTAACTTTTTTATCTGGATGGACGTATCACTAAAACCTTTGACACGTTCCTTTAAATACTTGAGATATCGAAGATAAATATCTTCCTTCTTTCCTCGAACAGGAATATTATAGATTTTATCAAATAAAACTAAATTTTGGACCATGAAATAAAACACAAATGGCTATTAAATAATCTAATCTGTCTAATGTAAAATACTTTCCTTAAATTTTAATAGGTAGTACTTTATATTCTGAAAAGATTTATATTCAATTATTTTTATCATTCTTTCAATATAATTAAAATAGATTTATGAAAAAGATGGAGAATTATGGAAGAACAGAGATTTAATAATTTAGTTAACGCTCTACATGAATATGAAGGTGTAGAAGAAGTTTTTCTACTAAATAGTGAAGGAGATATTGTCTTTAAATCGGGTGACTTTCCTTTATCAAGTGAAGAGGCTAAGGGAATATTAAATGCTTGGAAAACAAAAGAACCTGCTCTTAACTTTCAAAGCTACCGATTTGCAATATTGAAAAATGATGATATTCAATTAGCTGCTAAAAATATCGGCGCAGGGAAGGGAAATGTTGTTGGGTCTATCACAAAGGAAGGAGATTACCTTGTTGCTCATACTAGGGACGAGGGTATGATTTTGTTAGAGTGGTCTATATTTATAAATAAAGTAGCATGGTCTTAAAACTATAGAAATTCTAATTAACCTTCTTGATTATCTTTTTAACATTCTTTTTTTACAAATTGTTTCTTTACTTGATTAATTTTTTAATGGAATAAGGTTGCTCATAATTTATATGTTATTTCTATGACTTTTAAGGGAAATTAGCGTTGATAAAAATACCGAAATAAACAAGATAACACTTCCGATCAAAACCCAAAAATTGTAATTTCGCCCAAATAAAAATATATCTAAAAGAAATGGAACTATAACTTGAAGAAGTAAAAGTAAAGATACTTGATTAGCATCTAAAGTTTTTATTGCCATAAAATACATGTAAAATGCAATAATTGTAGAAAATATTACAAGTGAGATTAGCCAAATCCATGTATCTTGAGAAGGAGTAATGTATTCACCTTTTATTATCATCATAACTATACTAAACAGAGAGATAACAACGAGAGTAACGTAAAACAGACTAATTGAATCTAAATTATTGTCATGTAATTTTTGGATATAAGAAGTATATGTTATGTATAATCCTAGGAAAAGTGCTGATAAGAATAATATTATTATTCCAATCAAAGAAAAAGAACCATCGGTAAGAAATGTTAAACTTCCTTCAGAAATAATAAGAAAAATCCCAATTAAACTCGTAATTACTGCAATTAAGTGATATATATTTAAATTTTGCTTTAATAAAATCCAAGAGAAAAAAGGAACCATTAGAGCATAAGTAATAGTCAATAAAGTCGCTAATCCTGCTGGAATCTGAAGCTCTTGGCCTACATATTGTAGAATTAATCCTATGCCTTCAAATAATCCAATTAGCCACACCATTTTATTTTTAAACAAGATGATAACTTGATTTCGCTTCTTGATAAAAATTAATGGAGTTAATAATATCGTTGAAATAACAAAACGATAAAAAAGAAATGGTACAGATGGTATTGAACTCAATCCCAATTCTATAAAGGTACTCGATAAACCAGAACCAACAATTGCAATTGAGATATATATGATGGCTTTTTTCTTTGATCTTGAATCTTTTTCCATTGACTTATTTTATCAATAATTTCTTTTTTATAATTGATTTATAACTATTATCTCAAATATACGTTCAATTAATTTGAATTTTATGACCGAAACTTATTCGTAATCAAAAAATTTCAAAATTTCAAAATATTTATGCAAGCCTTCCTAGTTGTTCTTTTTAACCCTCTTTTTTTAAAATATTTAAAAAAAATATTTATTATAGTATTTATTACTACTTTTTAACTATAGAAAATAAATACAAAAAATAATATAGATAGATAAATATTAAAAACTTTTAAGGTGAATCTAAGTGTTCCAGCAAGCAGGAAGAGGATACGATATGGCTATAACCCAATTTTCACCCGAAGGGCGACTTTTTCAAGTTGAATATGCTATTGAAGCCGTCCGAAGAGGAACCACGGCAATTGTATGTAGGAATAAGACCTCCGTGGTTTTTGCCGTTGAAAAGAAAAGTACGGAACTTCAAGAGCAAACTACGGGTTCAGAAAAAATATTTAAGATTGATGACCATATTGGAGTTGCAATTGCAGGACTTACTGCGGATGCGAGAGTGCTTATTGACCGAGCTCGCGTTCAAGCTCAGGTTAATTTATTAAATTATGATGAAAGGATATCTGTGAAGGATAGCACTTTAAATATATGTGAATACAAACAAGTATTTACCCAAAACGCAGGAGTACGTCCTTTTGGTGTTTCATTTCTAATTGCTGGGATTGATTCGAATGATCAGCCTTCCTTATATTTAACGGACCCAAGTGGAGCAATGTGGGGTTATAAAGCTTTTGCTATTGGCTCTGGAGCAGCCGAAGCAAGAGCTTACCTTGAAGAACATTATAAAGAAGATATGAATGATGAAGAATTAAAATTATTGCCTTTAAAAGCATTGAAAGAATTAATGGGTGATAATTTAAACAAAAATACCTGTGATGTAGCTTTTATATTGAAGGAAGATAAAAACTTTAAGCTACTTAGTTTGGAAGAAAAAGAAGAGTTATTAACTAAAATTTAATCAAGGTTACACCCCTTTATATTTATCTCTTAACAGAAAGACGAAAATAATACAAGTATAAATTTATGTTATTCAATCAGTTAAATTGTGAAACTGCAACATGATTGATCGAGCAAGAATTGATTTAGGCGGTTATATCATCGGGCGAATTGAGAATTCTGGAAGAGTTTTTGAAATGTTAATGGATCCAGAGAAAGCTTGGGATGCTAAAAAACTTATTCGTGAAGAAATCAATAACAGGTTAAAAGAAGGAAAAGAAAAATCTCGTCTTACTGTAGATGAGATAATTAATCATGAAAGTATCGATTTAGAACTAATTTTTGAGAGTTTTATTGTCTTCGAAGATTTAAGAAGAGGAAAAAAAGCCACAGACGGAGATATGGAAGCAGTATTTGATACAACAGATGGGATAAGAATAGCAGCAAATATTTTATTGGACGGAGAAATCCATTGGACGCAAACGCAAAGAGAAGAAGAAAGACATAAAAAATTGAAACAAATTATAAATATTATAAGTAAAAATGCTATAAATCCTCAAAATAAAAAACCTCACCCATATCAACGAATCGAAAAGGCAATAGAAGAAGCAAAAGTGAAAATTGATTTAATGAGGAGTGCAGAAGAACAAGTCGATGATGTTGTAAAGAGTATTCGAGCTATTATTCCTATAAGAATTGAACAAGTTGAAATGGCAATTAAAATTCCAACTGCTTTTACAGCTAAGGGTTATAATATTGTTGCTCAATATGTGCAAATTAAAAAAGAAGAATGGCAATCTGATGGTTCTTGGGTTGCAGTAGTAAGTTTACCTGCTGGATTACAAATGGAATTGGTTGATAAATTAAATAAATTAACTCATGGAAGAGTTCAAACAAAAATTTTGAAAGCCTAGCCTAAAAGTTTTTGATTATTTTTAGTTTATATTATTTTTTTTGCATAGGTTAGGAGAATAACAAAATTATAGAAAAAAGGTGAGTACTATTATGGAAAATAATGATGAAGAACCTATAGATGATGAGTTCGAAGATTTTGAAGACGAAGAAGATACAAGAGAAGTAGTCGTACCTGGAGAGGTTTTAACTGAAGATGTATCGAATTTTTTACCAGGAAGGGGAACAATATTAAATAAAGAGAGGAATAAAATCATTTCTTTAAACATTGGTTTAAAGCAAATAAAGAAGAATTATATAAATGTGATTCCTCTAAGGGGATTCTATACACCTCGTCCTGGAGATAAAGTTATAGCTTTAGTAGTAGATAAAAATCCAGTTAAATATAAATGTGATATTAATGCTAAAGACTTTGGCCAACTCAAACCAAAAAATACAATTAAAAAAGGCAGAACAAGAGGTTTTAGAGGCGGTGGACCAGTACAGGATGAATCAAGTACAGAAAAATTTGATATAGGTGATATCTTAATTGTAAAAGTTCTCTCTGCTGATCGTTTGAATAAACCAGAATTAACTACCGTTGGAAAATATTTAGGGAAAAAAACTGGTGGTATTGTAATTACTATAGATCCTCCTAAAATTCCAAGAGTAATTGGTAGAAACGGATCAATGATAAAAATGTTAAAAAATTTAACGAATTGTAATATCTTTGTCACACAGAATGGTCGGATTTGGCTGAAGGGAGTAGATATCGCAAATGAAAGGCTATTAATTGAATCGATTTATAAAATAGCTTCAGAAGCTCATACTGTTGGTTTAACTGATAGAATGCAAGAATATATAATTAATGAAAAAAAGAAAAGAGGTATTGAATAATGCCATTAATAATAAAAGATGAATATCCAGAGACTTTATTTCGTAAAGATGGAAAAAGACTTGATGGTCGAGATGTTAATGAATTAAGACCTATTAAAATGGAAGTCGGTGTTATAGAAAATGCAGATGGTTCAGCATATTTAGAATGGGGAAACAATAAAATATATGCTGCAGTATATGGCCCCAGAGAAGTTCACCCACATCATTTATCAAAACCAGATAAAGGAATATTGCGAGTTTTTTATAGGATGGCTACATTTTCTGTTTTTGATAGAAAGAGGCCAGCACCTGGACGTCGAGAAAAAGAGATATCTATGATTGTGGCGGATTGTATCGAACCTTTATTATTTCTGGAACTTTATCCTGGTACTAGTTTTGAGGTTTTTATTGAAGTATTGGATGCAGATGGTGGCACCAGGTGTGCAAGTACTACGGTAGCAGCATTAGCGCTAGCTGATGCAGGAGTCCCCATGAAAAGTTTGGTATCTGCTATTGCGGTGGGAAAAATTGATGGAAAGAAAGTTGTGGATCTTTCCGGCATTGAAGATAAAGCGGGAGAAGCTGATTTACCAATTGCAATTACCTGGTATAATAATGAAGTTTCCCTTTTGCAGTTCGATGGAGATATGGATTTGGAGGAGATGAATGAGTTTTTGGAACTTGCTAAAAATGCGTTAGAAGAAATCCATCAAATCCAATTAAATGCTCTTAAAAGTAAATATGTTAAATTGCAGGAAGAAACCTTAAAAGAAAAAGAGGATACTAAAGGTGAAAAATAAAAATGATGGATGTAAAACGTATTATTTCGAAAATTGAAAGAGATTATATAATCTCTAATCTCAAGAAAGAAGAAAGGATTGACGATCGTGGATTGTGGGAATATCGTAATTTCCAAATTAAAAGTGATGTTATAGCTTCAGCTGAAGGTTCTGCAGATGTTTCATTAGGAAAAACGAGAATCATTACTGGTTTAAAATATGAAGTAGGTGACCCTTTTCCAGATCTACCTGATGAAGGTGTTTGTACTGTTATGGCAGAACTACTTCCAATAGCTTCTCCTCTATTTGAAAGAGGACCTCCAGATGAACAATCAATCGAATTAGCTCGTGTAGTGGATCGTGGAATTAGACATGCTAATTGCGTTCAGACTAAAAAACTTTGCATTAAAGAAGGAGTTTCAGTCTATATTCTTTTTGTTGATATGTATGTAATGAATTACCAAGGAAATTTAATTGATGCAGGTGCAGTAGGTGCATTAACCACATTATTGTCTGCTCATATTCCTGAAGGTATTTGGAATGAAGAAAAAGGTGAAGCTGAATGGACAGGAAAGTATCTAACAGGAAAAAATATCGTAAACGAATTACCTTTTGCTATAACATATGGTAAAATTGAAGATATAATATTTTTAGATCCAAATTTGCCGGAAGAATTAGTGAGTGATGGTAAAATTTCAATTTCAGTTACAAAAGATAAAATAACTTCAATCCAAAAAAGCGGAGCTGCTACATTTTCAATTGAGGAAATTAAAATGCTTGGCAAAAAATCTTTAGAAATCGGTAAAAAATTAAGAAAAGATTTAAATTTATTACAATATCATAGTGAAATTAAATAATTTTTTAAAATTTTTTTCAAACTTTATTTTATTTGTCTATTTTTGCATAAAAATTCATCTTAATATTCAAGAAATTATTGCTCATTAGAAAATGAATATAAGCATTTGTCTTGACTACAAATCCCTTTGGAACAGAAAATTTGTTCACACAAAGAATTATTTGTAATATTTTTGAAATTTATATTTTAAATTTTCAATTTTGAATAATATAAATTCTCCCTTTAATCTTAAGACAATTATATGTGAGGAAATAAATAAAGATAATTTACTCTATTTTAGAAAAATTTATAGTTTATTGAATTTTTTATTATTATATCAACTATTAAACACTAATTTTGATTAAAATGGGAAATACTCGTAAAGTTGGCATAACAGGAAAATACGGTGCAAGATATGGAAGCACTTTAAGGAAAAGAACTCGTCTAATATTAGAAAAAATGAAAGGTGATATAAAATGCCCCAGATGTATAACCAAAGGTTCCATTCACAGGATTTCAACGGGAATCTGGCATTGTAAAAAATGCGATGCTAAATTTACAGGAGGTGCATATTACATCGAAACACCGAGAGGAGCTGAGTCTTTCCGCATTGCAAAGCGTAAACAAAGAGAATTAGAAGTTACTGAAGAATAATGAGTAAAAATAATTACTTCTCTATAAAATCTTCTATAGAATTTATATTCGATACAACTCAAATACGAGATATTTCATACAACTCTTTTTTACCTGAATTTAAAAGGTTAAAAACTAAACGTTCAGAAATTTCGATAGAAAAAAAGAATAGTTCAAGTATAATTTTTATAGTAAAAAGTAATGACATTACAGCATTTCGAGCATCTGTTAATGAAATTACTAGTTTTGGGAAAATAATCGCAGAATCAATGAAGATAGTTGATAATTCAAAAAATAAATAAAATATACTAAATAATAAATAAATTAATAACCATACAAGAAGATAAATAATGTCACAGATTAATCTTGATAATCTAACTGAAGAACAAAAGAAAAAAATTTTAGAACTGAATAATCTGCAACAATCTTTTGAGTTTATAACTTCGCAAAGAATACAGTTCGAGAGTTCACAAAGAGAAACAGAATCGGCTATAGAGGAGTTAGAAAAAATACAACCTGAAGATGCAGTTTATAAGACAATCGGAGGAATATTAGTGAAAAGCGATAGAAATAAGTTATTAGACGAAAAGAAAAGCTTAAAAATCTCTTTAGAGATGCGTTTAAAAACATTAAAACAAAAAGAGGAGCGAGTTAAAACCCAAATAGAAACAATGAGAAAATCCCTTCAGGCAGATTTTCAAAAATAAAATTCATATGAATTTGTATGTTGAAATCTAAATTTGATAATTTTTTAGCTTTCATAAAAAATAAAACTATCTTAATAACTACTCACGATTTCGTGGATATTGACGGATTAGTTTCTTGCTTTACTTTAAAATATCTACTAAATCAACTAAATCGTGAATTTTTAAATTCTAAAAATCCAGAAATATCAATTTATTTTTCAGAGTTATCAAAATCAACGAAAAATTTTATTAAAAATTTCAATAAAACCTTTCCTAAATTTGACTTTTCATATGAATCACAATTTGATCTCACTAATTTTGATATCCTTGTAATTGTGGATACAAATAACTTAAATCAAATCAAAATAACTGGTAATGTTGACATTACAAATTCAAAAATTCCTTTTATTTTTATAGATCATCATTACACAGGACTTAATTCAGAAGACCATAGCGAAAATTCATTAGACTTAATAAGTAAAAATTATTCGTCTACTTCAGAAATTATTATGGAATTATTTGAATTCTCTAAAAAAAATTTAACTTTACCTTTAAAAAATCTTATTATATCAGCAATATTAACAGATTCCGGTTTTTTTCGACATGGAAATAATAAATCCATCCAAAATGTGAGTAAATTATTAAGTGAAGAAGTAGATATCCAAGATATTTATCAATTTCTTCAAGGTGAAACAGATATCTCAGAAAAAATCGCAAATATAAAAGGAATACAAAGAGTTGAGTTGATTCGAGAAGGTGAATTTTTAATTGGCCTTACAAACGTAAGTAGTTTTGGAGCAAGTGTAGCTACAATGTTAATAAAATTGGGATTTGACATTGGAATTGTAGTTTCAAAAGAAGCAAATCAATATACAATTAATACAAGAGCTAAAAAAGCAGTTTGTTTAAAAACAGGATTGAATTTAGGGAAAATCTTAGAAGAGATTTCAGTATTTCATAATGCTAGTGGTGGTGGGCATGATGGAGCGGCATCAATAACAATTGACAAAAAATTGGATATTATCCTGCAAGAAATAATAGAAAGACTCAAACATTATTTATAATTTAAGTTTTAAACTATCAAAAACTATCAAAGAACATAGACTGGAATGGAATAGTCATTGAAATGGATTTGATAAAATTTAAAAATTTTTATTATAGGTACAAAGGGAACGAAGAATATGCTTTAAATAATATCAATTTAAACCTTAAAGAGAATAATTTTATATTATTGTGTGGAGAAACTGGAAGTGGAAAAACCACACTTATTAGATGTATGAATGGTTTAATTCCTCAGTTTTATGCTGGTTTTTATAGAGGGGAAGTAGAATTATGGAATGGAAAAAACACTGCTGAAACACCAATAGCAGATTTATCTGCTGAAATAGGAATAGTTTTTCAGAACCCTGAAAATCAACTAATAGCTATGAATGTAGAACATGAAATCGCTTTTGGTTTAGAAAATTTAGGTATTCCCACCGCAGAAATTTCAAAAAGAATACAAGAAAGTGCATCAATAACTGAGATTGAGCATATATTAGACAAAGCTCCATTTGAATTAAGCGGTGGAGAGCAACAGAGAGTAGCGATAGCATCTATTCTAGTCTTAGAACCAAAAATGTTGATCCTAGATGAACCTACAGCTTTATTAGATCCGTATATGGCTAAAAAAATAATAAATTTATTAAATGAAATTAAAGATGAGAAGAATCTCTCAATTTTAATAAGTGAACACAGATTAGATCTTATTTTACCTTTCTCTCAACAAATAATATTGATGAAAAATGGCCAAATTATAGAATATGGTCAAAGTGAAAGTGTCATTAATAGTACAAATTTTCAAAAGCTACAGTTAAATAAACCTGTGATTTACTCAATTTTTAGTACATTAAAAAAAGAAAATCTATATGATAAAAATATTCCTATCTCCATTTCTGAAGCAATTAGATCCTTGAAATAAAAAATGAAGAGGAGAAACCAATGACGAAAGAAATTCCCTTAATTATGATTAGAGATGTAGCATATAAATATCCAAATGGGACACAAGCATTAAAAGCAATAAATTTAAATATTTATAAGGGTGAATTAATCGCCATTATGGGAAAAAATGGAGCAGGGAAGACTAGTCTTATAAGAACCTTAAATGGATTAATTAGACCAACAGAAGGAGATATTTATATTGAAAAAGAAAATATCAATTCTAAAAGCATTGCCTCTTTATCTAAGAAAGTTGGTATAATATTTCAGAATCCCCTTCATCAATTATTTTCTAATTCAGTGGAAGAAGAAATTAAATTTTCTTTAAAGAGTTTTGATCTAGATAAAGAAGAAATTCAAGATCGAATCGATAAGACACTAAATGAATTTAATCTTGAAAAATACAGGGTAAGATCCCCTCTTAATTTGTCAGGTGGAGAATCTAAAAAACTTGCCATAGCGTCAATAATTTGTAGAGATCCTGAAATTTTAGTGTTTGATGAACCAACTTTGGGTCAAGATGCTAAAGAAATTGAATTTTTTATTAATTTAATTAGGAATGAGAGAAAACGAGGGAAAACTATAATCATAATTACCCATAATATTGAATTTGCTTATGAATATTTACCTCGTACTATACTGATGGTTGATGGTCAAATAATTGCTGATGGCCCCACAAAAGATATATTGAACAATGAAATATTAATAAAACGAACTTCATTGGTTCAACCACAGATTTGGCAATTCTGTGCTGCTTTGAAAGAAAATAGTTTTCTGGAAACGGAAGATATAGCATCTAAAGAATCTTTAGTAGTTTATTTAAGGAATTACTTAAAAAATAGACTTTTAAGAATTTAGGAGGTATGCAAAAAAGATGTCCTTAGACTTTTTAAATGCTTTTAAGTTTATGAAAAAGAAATCATTTTTGCATAATTTAGATCCAAGAGCAAAATTGGTTTTCTCAATTGTGTATACTATATGTGCGTTGTTATTTACTGAAATTATTCCATTACTTCTTATTTTTTTGAGTTTAGTTCCTTTAGTCCTAATAGGAAAATTATTCAAACAATGGATTAAAAGTGTTCGGGGGTTATCGTTCCTAATTCTATTCATAATTGTTTTAAATACTCTATTTATATCCTTATCATTTGCTATTGCTATGATTTTAAGAATTTATATTATGATATCTGCCTTCTCAATTTTTTTTCTAACGGTAGATCCAAATGATTTGGCACTTTCTTTAATTTCAATGAAACTACCTTATGAATTTGCATTTTCTTTTTCATTAGCTTTTCGATTTGTTCCTACAATCGCAATCGAAGCTCAAAATATATTAGATGCTCAACAGAGTAGAGGTTATGAAATGCAAAAAAAGGGACTTATTAGCCAGATAAAAAACCTTTTTCCACTATTAATTCCATTAATAATCTGTTCTATCCGGAGAGCTTTTAATGTTGCTGAAGCTCTTGAATCAAGAGCTTTTGGCAGCAAAAAGGAACGCACATTTTATTATAGTATTAAATATACTATGAAAGATTGGATTTTTACAATATATTTATTATTATTCTTGGCTTTTACAATTTTTATTAGAATTCAATTTGATACATTGCCAATATTTTTTATGTGGAGTTTGCCAGTATGATTTTAAAAGAATTTAAAATTCATGATTTAAATCTCCAATATTTTGCTGGAATTAGCCAAATTAAAATAGATCTGAACAGAATTATAGATACTTATAAAATTAAAACTGAAGAGAAGGCTTTAACTCTTTTTTTTGAAATAATCAGCAATTTACAAGATAAGTATGCAAATTCGGCGATCCAGTTTATTAAGAGTAGATATGTTTTAAATGCAGACCATATATTCACAGCATGCTACTATTTGGAGAAAGCATTTCGGCAGAACAATAACCTTTCCAACAAAAAGAACATTGAAATATTACTATATTTAGCCGCCAATCGGCAAATTAATAAGAGTATTGAGGGCTTTGGAATTGACTATTCTGATTTAAATGAACAAAAACTAATTAGTTGTATAGTTTCACCAAAAAATAATGTAATTAGAATTCATGAGGATTTATTGAGTTCTCTATTTGCTGAAGAACTGAAATTGAAAATAAATGAACAAAATAATATAAAGATTAATTTAATCAAAACCTATTTTGAACTTTCTGACATTCAAATTAATACTGTTTTGAAATCTTATGGAATTACTCCAAATAATTCAAAACCCAGTTTAAGTGAAGTAGCTACTTCAATTTATGATCTAATATGTGAAAAAATGGCTCTATTAAGTGCAGAGAGGAGAAAAAGTTAATAATTTCTAGTAGTTTAATTTTTAACAGTAATAATTTCTTTTTCTTTTAAAAAGGAGATCCCAGTTATATTTCCTAAGATTTCAATTCTTATAATTTTATCTGGATTTTCAAGATCGACAGAATTATCTATAAAATTTGCGATTCTCTCAATAAAGGTATTTCTATCTATATTTTGGTGATGCCTACGCTTTAAAGTTATTTTAAATGAATCATTTTCGTTAATATAACGTTTATGATTTTCACGTATTATTTTTTCTATAGTTTTAACTTCAGTTTCACAAATAAAGTCTATAGGGACAATTTTTAGTATAAATTGAAAATAATTTGGATTCTTCTCCTGTATTTCTCGGATTTTGGCAATAACTTCTTTTGGATTTAAGTTGCTGAATGCAGTAATTAAACCAGGGAATTGAATTCCTGATATGATAGGATATGAATCATCACACATCAATAATGTAAACCATAATTCTGATTTGGCATTTGTTTCATTATACCGTGAAGTTGATATTAAAAGGTTAAAATTTTTCATATGTCTCATTCTTCTATTTTGATAAAAAATCTATTATTTCTTCATCTGAAATTTTACCAATTCGTAAAAACTTTATCTCTTCACCAGTACAATCTATAATAGTTGTTGGTAGCTTAGTTTTTGACTTACCCCCGTCAATAATTAAATCAATAGGACTTAATATTTTTTTTGTGACTTCTTCTCCACTTAATGAGGGTGTTTCTCCAGAATAGTTAGCTGAAGTACCAATGATGCCTCCAAAATAGCCTCTCTCCTTTAAAAGTTTTAAAATGCTCAAAATTATTTCATTTTCAGGAATTCGTAAACCTATTGTTTTTTGAAAAGCTGTTACTTCTGGAGGGATAATACTAGGTTCTTTTCTGTTTAAGATTAACGAAAGCTGACCAGGCCAATATTTATCTGCCAACTTTTTAGCAGTTGCATTAAATTCGGCAATTTTATTTGCTTCCTCATAATCTGACACTAATAAAAGTAATCCCTTTGATCTATCCCGAAATTTGATTTCAAAAATCCTATTAATTACCTCTAAGTTTTGAGGATCTCCCCCAATTCCATAAACGGAGTTCGTTGGAAAAGCAATAACTTTTCCTTCAACTATGGCATCAACTGCATTATCCAGATAAATTTTTATATCTTTTAATTCCTTACTAGCTAATCTAATTAAAAAACCCATTTAAAATACAATTCCATTATAAAACTAATAATAAAAATAGAATAAGTTAAAATTTAAAAGTTATTTTGGATATTCGTTTTGGCAACTTAAATCAGCTTCTAAACGTTTCCAAGTATGATCCAAGTACTCTTGAAGTTCAATTAAATCTTTCTCTGAAATATTTGCAAATCTTTTCTGTTTAGAAATGTAATCTATCAGTGGTGTTCTTTTGGTAGGGTCTAGTAGTGGTTTACTCGCTTTTGATAAGGTCATAATCCCATTTTCTACTTCGTACAAAATCCATGAGCCTGTTTTTACCCCTAACCTAGATATTTCTATTGTGTCTTCAGAATTAAACCCCCATCCCGTACAACAGGGAGCCATAATATGGATATACCTGCAACCTTTAATTGATTTAGCCTTTTTAAATTTATCATACAAATCAAGAGGTTCACTAATAGAACACGTGGCTACATAAGGCATATCATGAGCTGCCATAATTGCAGGGAGATTCTTTTTGAATCGATCTTTACCCTTTGTGGTTGTGGTAGTCCACGCTCCATGAGGTGTGCTTGAAGACCTCTGAATACCTGTATTCATATAGGCTTCATTGTCATAACATACATAAATTTGATCAGAATTTCTTTCTGCTGCTCCACTCAAACCTTGAATACCAATATCTGCAGTACCACCGTCACCAGCAAATGTAATTGCAGTCATCTCATCCCAACCTTTACCAGGAAATCTATATGCTTTTGCTTTGAAAGCAGCGGACATACCTGTTGCACCAGCTGCACCTGCTGCGAATGCCATGTTTGTAAAAGGAAAATTTGGTGCTGTTTTTGGCCATAATCCAACTACAACATTTAAACATGAAGCAGGTGTTACAAGAGCTGTTTTAGGTCCTAACGCTTTAATTGCCCATCTAAGAGCAATTTCTAAACCACATCCAGCACAACAAGAATTTCCTGGAAGGAAATATTCTTCCTGACAAGATTCTAATGCTTCTTTTAGTTTAACCATTTTATTATTCAACCTCCAATAATCCATCCCAGAGAGTTCCATGTATCACATCTTTTGGAAATTCTCCAGTTTCATGATATTTAACTAGTTTTAGCAGTTGATTTTTTTGCTGTTCGAGAGTGACTTCTCTTCCTCCCAATCCATTAATGATCGGTAGAATGGTTGCTGTGCCTTTAGTCTCATGGAGAGCGCCTTTAACTTCGCAACTGACAGGTCCTCCAGTTTGACATCCAAATGCAGTGGCTCTATCAACCACACCAAATACTTTCACTTTTTTAGCAACTTCAATGATATCTTCAGTTGGAAAAGGTCTGAAATGTCTTAGTTTTACCATCCCAACCTTATAGCCATCTTCTCGTAGATCCTCTATAGCTTGTTCCATTTGTAATGCTAAATCTCCATAAATGATAACTCCTACTTCTGCATCATCCATTTTATATTCTTGGATTAATCCATTACCATAATTCCTACCAAATGTTTTCTCAAATTCTTTTGCCACAGATTTGATTTTCTCCTTTGCCCTTATAAGAGCATCGTGAATTTTTAATCTAAATTCATAATAAAAACTTGAAGGCATGATAAGATTACCAAACATCATTGGTCTTTTTGGATCCATCCAAATATGAGGCCAACCTTCTTCACCTGGTAAAGGGGGTAGAAACTTATCTACTAGATCTTGATCTTCAAGGATAACTGGTTTTGAAGTGTGAGAAAGAATAAACCCTCCATATGATACAAATTTAGGTAAAAGAATATCGTGATCTTCACAAACCTTATACGCCATTAGTATTTCATCATAAATCTCTTGATGTTCTGCACAGAAACAGCTCATCCAACCAGTATCCCGTTGACTTATCACATCAGTAAAGTCGGCCCATATATTCCATGGTGGAGCGGGTCCACGGGATGCAATAGCAACAACAATAGGAAGCCTAGCTCCGGCGGCCCAATGAATCATTTCATGAGCATAAAATATTCCTTGTCCAGAAGTAGCGGTAAAAGTTCTAGTTCCTGCTTTACTTGCACCAACAACAGCTGCAAATACACTGTGTTCAGACTCCATTTTTATGTATTGAGTTCCAGGCATTAATCCATTATCTACAAATTCAGATAGTTTTTCAACTACTGTGGTTTGGGGAGTTATAGGATATGCACTAATTACTTGAACTCGAGCGGATTTTGCAGCATAAGCTGCTGCTACATTTCCTTTAATTATAATTGATTCTCTTTTTTGCGTAAAATCTTCCTGAGTTTCAGTCATCTTTGATATCACTCTCCCTAATCATTTCTATGTTATTTGTTGGACATTCTTTTGCACATATACCACATCCTTTACAATAACGCAAATCAATTTCAAATGTACCATCTTCTTTTCTTTTAATTACACCCTCAGGACAATACATCCAGCAAATTCCGCATTTGTTGCATCCTTCTTTTATAACTGGTCTAAAGGTTCTCCAATCTCCAGTAGTGCCTATATTTCCATCAATTGGTAATGAAATTGGAATGGGTGGTAGTTCTTCCCAATTTTTGTATTCTTGAACTTTGGGTCGTTCTTTAACAGATTTATTAATTTTTTTCCATTTTTTAGTATCAGACATAATTAATTACATCTCTCTAACTGATTCATAAGCGTCCCTCGCAACGCTCATATTACTTTCTAGTCTTTTTTCACCAAATTGCTTTTTAATTACTTTTTCCATTGTGTCAAGATTATAATACCCTGTAACCTTTCCAAAAGCCCCTAACATAGGAATGTTAAGAATTGGTCCACTCGCATGCATAAAATTTTTCTGAATACAAATACCAGTAGCATCTACAATAAAAATCTTTATGTCTTTTGGAAGTTCACTAATATCGATTGGCCCAGCACTGTTAATTATAAGATTTACACCCTCCTTTATAGAAGCTCTTATAGTGGGAATATCCAATAATGAGATATCAAACATAAGTATATAATCTGGATTTACTACACTATCATACGTTTTTATTGCCTTTTTCTTAGAAATTTTTGAAAAAGCTTGGATTGGAGCACCCCTACGTTCCGCACCAATTATTGGGATGGCTATTGTATCTTGGAATCCTTCTTCATATGCCATTTCTGCTAATAATTGGCTTGCTGTAATACATGTTTGACCTCCTCTACAATGCATGGATATTTCTACAATTTTTTCATTGTCCGACAATATATTCAACTTAACTTAGTATGTTTGTATTATTGCAATATGTCCAATAAAGGCACAATGAATAAAAGTTCTATTAATTTTACTTATATAACTGCAATATGCAACAATAATATAGAATTTATAATAATAATTGTTATAACAATTAATTTGTATCAAGAAAACTATTATTTTACATTTATTTTGAGATAATTTGCAAATTATTCGTTTAAATGGAAATAAATGAACTTTAACTAGAAGTAAAATGCCTGATAAGAACAGAAATAATGAGATAATTTACTCTTTTAAATGTCCTTCATGTCAAGAAGGAAACATAGACATCACCAGAAGTGTTTACGATCTCCCTGATGGAGATAAAATGCTTATATTAAAATTTGAATGTAATTCATGTAATTTTCTTAAAAATGATGTAATTCCGTTAACCACTAATATGGAACCTGGAATAATGAAACTACAAATAACAAATGAAGAAGATCTTAAATCTAAAATATATCGCTCTCCTGCAGGTAAACTAGAAATACCAGAATTAGAATTAGTCGTGGAACCAGGTCCAAGAGCTGATTTTTATTATACTAACGTACAAGGCATCCTCTTTAGATTTGAAAGGGCTGTTTCAATTTATAGAAATAATCTCGATGAAAATGATCCGGAAAAAAAAGAAATTGATGAACTTTCGAACAATTTAAAACAAGCCATAGATGGTAATCTCAATTTTACTTTAAAGATTACTGATACACAAGGAGGTAGTTATATTATTCCACAAGATGAATCAAAATATAGTTTCAAAAAAATTGAGAAAATTGATTCAAATTAAATCTAAAACATAAAATAATTGTGATTCTTAATAATAAATTATTAATTCACGAGATTAAAAGTGTGAAATGATATGGAAAACCAAATAAAAAGGGTTGGAATTTTAACTGGAGGTGGTGATTGTCCTGGTTTAAATTCCGTCCTTTACGGTATCATGCTTAAAGCATATGATGCGGGAATAGAGTGTGTTGGAATTCTTAAGGGTTGGAAAGGATTTATGGGAAATCTAACAATTCCACTTTCCATTGCAGAACATGATGATTTACATACTGTTGGTGGGACAATTTTATATACGAGTAGAACAAACCCCTTTAAAGGTGTAAGTTCCAAAGAAGAAAAAGCAAAAGAATTAACTAATAAGTTTGAAGAATTAGACATAGATGCTTTAATCGCAATAGGTGGTGATGACACACTAGGTGTAGCAGATACCATGTTTAAGCATGCTAATGCAAAAGTGGTAGGAGTACCAAAAACCATCGATAATGACCTGAAGGGAACTCATTATACATTTGGGTTCTGGAGCGCTGTGCAATTAGCTTCTAATACGCTTGATAATCTCACAACTACAGCCCATTCCCATCAAAGAGTATTTGTTGTTGAAGTTATGGGAAGAGATGCCGGTTTTTTGACCATGTATAGTGGAATATCTGCTGGGGCAGATATAATTTTAATTCCAGAAACTCCATTTGATTTGGAGAACGATATTGTCCAGGTTTTAAAGAATAGAGTTAACGCAGGTTATAAATATCATATAATCGCTACATCTGAAGGAGCGTATCCTAATATGGAATCGTTACTACGAGATTTTAAAACAATTTCTAAAGAAACAATAGATAACCTACCTAAAGATACATTCGGTAATCCATTGCTAGTAAAATTGAACATATCTCAAATTATTGTAGATGAGTTGAATCTAAGAGATGATTTAAAACAAGAATTTCAAAAAAATGGAGTAGATTTTGAATGTAGAAGTGTAGTACTTGGTCATACTATGCGTGCTGGTACTCCGAATTCATTTGATAGAATACTAGGCTTGAGATTTGGGTTAGCTGCGATGAAGCTTGTTTTGGAAGGGAAATTTGGTAATATGGTATCGCTTCAAGGTAACAAAATCAAAACAGTACCATTATCAGAAGGCGTTGGAAAGAAATATATTACACCTGAAAATGATAAAATGGAATTACGCGATTTACTTGTAAAAATTAGATATTTATCTAAACAAAAATAATTCAATCAATTTTCTTTTTGATAGCTTATGAATGAAATAAGAGGAATCCTCTTTGCTAAAATAAAAGGAAAGGGAACACGTTCAGAAGGACCACAATATTTCATTAAACCTCTTGATGATTATAAAAATAGATGGGCGGAAGTGCTAATTAGGAAAAAAACTCACTTGTGGGAGGAAGACCCCAATCTACATAAATTTTTAGATAAAAAAATCTTGATAATTGGAGATATTATTGAGACAAAAAATACTATTACCGTTGATTATTTAGATGTAAAGATTTTGGATCAAATTTTCCAATCTAATTGCAAAAGAAACCGTGGGTTTTAAATCTCTTTTTTAAGATATATTGCAACAAACCATTTTATTGGGGATAAGAAATATGAAATTAAAAAATAAATCAATTTTATTACTTTTCATCTTGGGAGTTAGTCTTTGTTCGGGATTTATATCGTTTGCTAATGCCTGCCAGACTGAAGAACCTGAACTTAATTATGCTGAATGGAGATTTTCTAATAATCAACCATATTTGCATGTAGAAGCAGATAATTACTATACTCTGGGATTTTTACAAGGACAAAATCTAGCTTTTCAAACAGCATGGATGAAACTTATGATTATGCTTCAAGCTCAGCAAATAGGACTTTCTTACGATATTGCGATTTATTATGCTTTAGATTATCTTGAATTTATTCCTGAACAGTATTTACTTGAAATGCAAGGAATTGCTGATGCGATTGATGTCGTATTAGTTCCATTCATGGGAGAAATTTATGAAATCTCTATTGATTTTATGGATGTATTGGTTCAAAATTGTTTTTGGGATATTTATTATGGAAAGATAATCCCAATGCTGACAGGTTACCCACAAGCACCTTTAATTGCTGGGGCGTGTACTGCTATTGGTTCTCATACTAGTAAAAAAACAGTCTTCGGACAAACTATTGATCTTACTCTTTTAATGATGCCTACTGTATCAGCGGTTTATACTAAAATAAATAGTAAAAAAATCTTTTCATTCAGAATGGGTAGTATGTTAGCTTTTGGCGGAGTTAATAAATGGGGGCTATCAGTTTCAGTTAATTTAATTGAAGTGTTTAATTATGGATGTTCGGGGAAGCCACTATCTATTATTTATAGGACCGTATTGGAAAAAGCTAGAACTATTAGACAAGCAAGATATTTAATTACATCCAATGATTTCACATTAGGATGGAATTATATTATTAGAACTAAAAGAAATTTGGCAGCAATTGAAACTATTCCAAATTCATATTCATTTGAGAGAATTAATAGAGGAGGCTACACTTTTGATGCAAATATCTATGAAAATAGTTTATTCAGGATGTTTATGATTTATCCTACTTTCTATGTCCAAAGATATAATAGAGTCTTAGAATTATGTCAGACTTATAACCAAGATGGAGATTTAGATATAAATGATATGTTCTCTATTTACTCAGATTCTCTAATTTCAAGAAGGTTTACTACAGGTGACCCTATGGAAGTAGCAACAGTTGGCTCTTTTTTTATTGATCATAAAAATAATATTTATTTTTGTATAGGAAATCCATTAGATTCGAGTTTAGGCGTTATACCATCATTTAAACAATAGAATTCATTAACCAACCTTAAAAAATTTTTTTTTATTTTTAATTTGAATTTTACTTCTTATCCAAAGTGTTTTTCTTCTTCTGCTTCATTTTCTATAGCATCTTTTTCGATATCCCGACCTTCCCATTTCTCACTTAGAATCTCCTTATAATATTCGTGTTGGATTATTAAATTCATTATCTCAGTTGTTCCTGTCCAAAGTTCACCTATTCTAGCATCTCGCAATAATCTTTCAATTGGGTAAACTGTTGTATATCCTATTCCTCCCATAATCTGCATTGCATTATTTATCACTTTCCAACAGGTTTTAGTTGAAAATTTCTTTGATTCCGAAACTAACCTTCTTTGAAGGGCGGGAGGAGCTCCATTATCTATACTTTTTGCTGTATTATAAACAATGGCTCGCGTGGCATCTAATAGTGTTATACTATCTGCAACTATAAAATTGACTCCTTGAAAATTTCTTATAGTCTGTCCAAATGCTTTCCTTTTGGTGCTATATTTTGCTGCTATTCTTAAACAAGCACGAGCAAGACCTATGAATCCTGAAGCAGTAGTTAATCGTTCTGGAACCATCATTTGATAAAAGATTTTTCCACCAGCGCCCTCTTCTAAAATAATATTTTCTTTAGGAACCCTAACATTATTAAATTTTATTCTTCCTGCGCCACCACCTCGAGTTCCAAGTATACCATAAATATATTCTGTAGTAACGCCTTCAGTTCTATCCACGATGAATAAACTCAAGCGTTTATGAGGATCTGTGTTTGGATCTAAATCAGTTTTTGCATAAACTAAAAAGAAATCTGCTCCCTCAGCGCCTACAACAAATCGTTTCTCTCCATTCAAAATATAATGATCCGCATCTTTAATTGCAGTACAAGTTGCTCCAAAGAAATCTGAACCTCCTCTTGGTTCGGTTAATGCTTCAGCAGTGAATTTCTTTCCTTCACACATAGGTTTAAGGTATTTTTGTTTCTGCTCCTCTGTACCATATATATTCAATGCTTCACCACAAATACTTGGTAGTGAAAATAAACAAGCTAGAGAACTTCCTAATACTCCGATTTCTTCCTGAGCTATAATTTCACTCTCCCAATTCAATCCTCGTCCACCATATTCTTTGGGAAATCTAATTCCTATTAGATTTTGTTCGGCCAGGGCATGAAGCCATTCAGAAGGATATTGAATCTCATTATTATCCAATTTTTTTAATAATGAAGGCGCAACAGCACTTTTTACAAAAGTTCGAACTTCTTCCCTAAACTTTTTGTTTTCTTCAGTTAATAAATAATCATACATTTAACAAACTCCTTTGCTATGGGTTTGTGTTTAAGTAATAATAGATTAAATAAAAATTATGATTTAACCAAAATTAATTTCATCTATTTTTAAAACTAAATTCATAGTTCCATTGAAGTTCAACTTTAAAAACTATAAAAATGTGAATTTATTTATCTTAAACGTTGTATAGCAATTTTTTTGTATTTTTGAAATCAACACTCTCTATAAAAATATCTTAAACTTTGTAATAAATGTCTTATGTTTGCTAAATTTAAAAATTTGTATAAGGAATATCCAAACGCATTTAAAGTACTCACTTTAGCTACTTTCATTGATATGTTGGGAAGCTTCTTATTGTTTCCATTTTATTCACTGTATATAACTTCCCGATTTGGAGTTACAATGATAGAAGTGGGATACTTACTAACAATCAATGCCACAGGAAATATATTTGGTGGTATGATTGGGGGAGCATTAGTTGACAAATATGGCCGTCGTTCAATGATTCTTTTTGGTTTAATTGTTAGTGGGATAGGAAATATTATGCTAGGTTTAGTAAATGAATTATATATTTTTTATATACTTGCGGGTACTTTAGGTTTAATTGGCAGTTTTGGAGGCCCTGCACGACAAGCAATGGTAGCAGATTTACTTCCAAAAGAAAAACAAGCAGAAGGATTTGGAATTCTACGTATTGCATTTAATCTTTCAGCCGTGATTGGCCCCCTTCTTGGAGGATTTTTAGCAACTCGATCCTTTATGTTATTATTTATTTTGGATGCTGTGAGTAGTTTAGTTACTGCTGTTATTGTATATTATGTTATTCCCGAGACAAAACCTCAATTGAAAGAAGATAAATCAGAAGAGACAGTTATGAAGACTCTTATGGGATATAAAGATGTTTTAAAAGATTGGAGATTTGTATTATTTCTTTCTGTATCGGCGATAACAGTTTTAGTTTATATGCAAATGAATAGTACTCTGGCGGTATTCTTACGGGATTATCATGGGTTTCCCGAATCAGGTTTTGGTTTATTACTAAGTATGAATGCCGCAATGGTAGTATTTTTTCAATTTTGGATAACTAGAAAGACTTCAAAATATTCTCCGATGAAGATAATGTCTTTTGGAACAGTATTTCTCATGGTAGGTTTTGCGATGTATGGTTTTATTAGTGAGGTATACTTGTTTTTCATTGCTATGGCTATAATTACAGTCGGAGAAATGATTGTTTATCCCACTGGACAAAGTTCTGCTGCATCTTTTGCTACTGAAGATAAACGAGGACGTTATATGGCAGTATATGGATTTCAGTGGATGATTCCGAATATGTTTGGAACTTTAGGTGCTGGATTAATTATGGTGCATATTGGCCCAAATTGGGTATGGTATCTAGCTGGGATTCTATCCTTATTTGCAACAATTGGATTTTGGTTGCTTCATGGAATCACCAAAGGTTTGTTCATAGAAGAACAAGTACCAATTGAGGAAGAATTAGTTGAATATAGTGTTTCTTCAATCGAATGAGAGAAATGAAACATTATTGAACAATATCTGACGGATATCTTTTCATAACCTTAATTTCAGCTATTTTAAATCCCTTTAATAACATTTTTTTAGGATATTCTTCTAGGAATTCAGGATAATATATCGCTTTTATATTCCTATAGACTACTCCTTCGGGTTTTTCAAACTTAATTCTGACAAGATAAGTATCAGTTACTTCAAATTCTCTTAACAAGTTAATCCCTCTAATTTTAATTATCAATTTTATTTGAAAAACGAATTTTTTAAGATTTATTCGATAATGACTTTTCTGAGGATATTAATTATAACTAGGGTAATACTACAGTTTTTAAATCTGAGTAATATAGTGGATTATTATTCCTTTTGTTTTCATTTTGGTTTCTCATATAGGAAAATTTCTGAATAGGAATATTCTTAAATTGAACATTCTAAGTTTTGATATTTGGTTAATCAATTAATAATTTTACCTATATTAAACCAAAATCGTAAAGATTTGACGTATTACATTTCTTAATATGTTTCTATAAAATATTAAGAATAAGATTCATATTTTTCGTGAAACACCTCTTTCACGTTATTCTATGTATATGAGAATATTACAACCCAATAAAAAATAAATGTATTTTATTAAAGTTCGAAAATCTCATTTGCTTTTTTTTCAACTATTTCGTTTGAAACCAAGTCCCATATCTCTGCATAGTAAAAATCCTTGTCATTTTTCACAATTATTGGTATTCCCTCAACGCAAGCACTCATATCGCAATATAGTGCACTAAAAGTTGGATTTTTCATGATAGGATCATCGAAGTCCTTAGGATCTTGATAATCTAGAATTTCATAATCAACATCCTTATCATCCAGCCATTCCTTAAGCTTGTTACAGAAAAAGCAATCTTTTTTTGTGATTATCTTAAATTTTGCCATAGGCAATTTTGTTTTTAGAAATTTTTAAAGGTTTTTGCTATAAATTATGAGTATTATAGTATCTTTTTAGGATTCAATTTCAAATATAATTTTAAGATATTCGTATTTTAAATTCAGTAATTTCAAAACTTTATCCACAAATTTTCTAAGATTAGCTGCTTGTTTTCGCTTTTCTTCTACTTGCTCAAGTAAAAATTTATGTATCATGATTCTAGTATCACTAGGTCCATTTTCTTCCAAATATTTTATCCAATGAATTGACATTTTACAAATTTTTAATATGCCCTCATCAGGATACTCATTAACATTTAGTATTCTTTCATGATATTTATTAATGGCATTACTAATCCTTTCCAAATAATCTGCAGTACCTAATGAATATCTACATAAGCTAATTAGATTTGAAGTAATTCTTGAATTTCTTGTATTAGTTGCTGCCTCAAATGATTCCCATGTATCGTTCCATTCTTCTTTTACTCCATTTACAAGATCATTATTATGAAGAGCGACATTCATGATATCACTAAGGTCAACATCATGACCTCTTTTTATTTTTTTATTAAATATTTCTTTTAATCCAGTTCCTTCAAGATAACTTCCCGCACCAAAGTCAAGTAATTGATTTAAATTATTAGCCGCACAAAGCGCTTCGTATCTTACTTCTCCGGTATTAGGGTTAGTCCATTGAACTTGTTTTTCAAATTCACCAGTTTCTTTGTTTTTAATCCACCCACATTCTTTCAATGCATGGTCTAAAACTCCCACTTCAAAGCACCAAAAATCAATATCATCAGTAAAACGCTTTCTTCTCCAATCCCTTGAAGTGTATTTACTCAAGTATAGTTTTAAGGTACCCCGAACCATAGCTTTTTTTCCAGCTTTTAAGGCTTTTTTAGCGCTATTACAGTAAGGATTATTGGAATCCTCAGAACAAGTAGTTATATGGTTTAACACTTTCCTTGCTTCACTTGCTACAATATCACAAGGAATTTTCCCATCAGAGGGATAATTTCTCGAACCTCCATTTAAATACTTTTCAAATAACTCTAAATTATCATTTGGGATTTTATACCAAGGATTATTAAACATAATCTTAGTGAAAACATAATGAGTAAAACCATTTTCATCTATTCTGCTTTTTTCAGTCAATGGAGATACATCTCTTAGATTATCACCTTTTTGCATTGCATCAGCTTTAGTGTCCCAAATAGAGGTCATACGAGAATATATATTGAGAGCAACTTTTAAAAATTATTAATTTAAAATATAAAAATAATATTTAAACATCGACACTATTGATATTATATGAATAATTTTTTCAAACTCTATACTTTAACCCCTTGGGATTCACTAAATTCAAATGAACTAACAGAAGTGAAATTACTTTCTCTAAAAAATATATTTAATACATTTCCCGTAATTGAACCAGAGTTTTTTGATGATATCCTTTCAAATCTCTATAAACATAAGCATTACTCTTGGATTGAAAGCATTAAAAGAATTATTGGCCCCAATGCTGAGGATTATGATATAGAACCATGGAATTTACTATGGGGGATGGATACAGATAGAAGAATCTACCAACTTCTAATGCAAAAGACAGAAGAAAAAGCGATATTAGTTGCTTTAGCTCCTCCAGAATTAGGGAAACTGTTTACTCAATATAAGAAAAAGGCGATAATAAGAATTCTATCCTTATTAAATAAGCCTAACATGATGAAGTTTTTGACAATATTAGCACCAAAAGGGAAATCAATTGCTGAAGAACAGCAATTATTACACGTAAACAAAAGTGAATTAGATAAATTGAAATTTCAAAATATGCTTAAACAGATGCCAAATATTAAGGGACAATGGTTTCCCGAGTATTCACCTCGTTGTCCAAACTGTAATAAGGTGATTTCACAGATAAAGGGCTTTAATTTGGCATTTCTTAAATTTAAATGTCCATATTGTGGATATAAAAAAAATTGACTTTTTATAGAGTTGGATTTAGTGAGATAAAGCACGTGGATTTGAAGATGAAAGAAGAGGTAATAGATTTTTTCGAACATTTAATCAAGTAAAATCTACTTAAGGCACGGGATTGGAGTGTTCATTTGAACATAAGATTATTCATTAATATAAAGGACAAATAAGTAATTCATTAAGCTAATATGATAAAGATCTTGAAAAGTTAAGTCCTTTACTTATATGTAAATCTTTAAATATAATTTTCTCTTATAGTCTTTTGTTTAGTGGTTAAAATCTTAAATATCAATTCAATTACAAGAAGTCCATAATTGTTTATGTCTGAAATAAAAATATTAATAGAAGTAATTCCAGATATTGTAGAAAAGGTTATTATTAATCAAGAGAATGCTAATGAATTAAATGTGAAAAATGGTGTTTTGGTTGAAATAATTAATCCTGAAAATAATTTATCAAAAATTCTACCTGTAGAGATTTCAGAATTTCTATTAAGTGGTTCTGGACGAATTTCAGAAATTAGTGCTAATACTATACAATTTACTGGTAAAAAATTAATAATACGTAATCCTAAACAGATTTCCGATAGCACAAGTAAAACTCCAAGGGGAAAAGTCAATATTCAAAAAATTTCTTCATTAAAGATAGGTATGGTCATATTAAATCTTATTTTAATTTTAGTTTTATCATGGATAATTCATAATATACGTTATGGTGCTGGAACTATGGGAGAAGAAACTATTTGGGCTATTAATATTCTTCTTGCCTTGCTTATAATTTTGCCAACTTTTAAGGTTTTTGAAAAAATTAAGGGTGCAAGTATTGTTTGCGGTGTTTTAATATTTTTCATAATACTCATTGTATCAAGTTTGTCTCATATTACCATATTTCATTTTTATTTTCAATTAATACTAATATTTCCAATTTTCATTTGGATGCATATTGCTAATCATATGATAATAAATGGAATAAGTGCTGGAACATCATCTTATAACAAGCTTTTATATGTAGTTAAATATAAACCAAAAACTAATGAAATGGAAAGCTTAGTAGTTATTCTGGCTTTTATATATCTTTTTGGGTTTTTAATCATGTTTTTATTGGGAGAATATTTTAGATGGGAACCTTTAATGAATGGAACTGGAAGAATTATCATGGCGCTTACAGCTCTTAACTTCTTCTGGTATGCTACTAAATATTCTCGAACAGTGATATACCTTGCGATTATAATGGGAAATTTATTATTAACAATATCTATCTTTGTTAATTTCTCTATTTTGTTAGAATATAATCTTATACTAAATCTTATAATTTCGAACATCGGATTGCTTCTACTTGGCGGCCCAATAGTAGCATGTAAAAAAGATGATCCCCTTCGCCGAATATTAATATTTAATTGGATGGTTTGGGCAGCATATTCTGGAGTAGGACTTATTTTGGTTATTCCTCAATATGATTTATCAATATATATAGACTTTTTTGCGAAATTTATTGAAATTTCCATTATTGTAAGTAGTGCTTATAAAAATACACCATTTGATTTTTAGAGATTATATTATGGTAGTACCAAAATTTAGTTATCTAATAGGGCTTATCTTTCAAATATCAGCAATCATATATATTGTGAATGGGATCAATCTTTTGGGTTCAATTTTATTGTTTTATCTAGGGGATTTTGAAATGCTTATATCAGTCCGTTTCTCACGACTGAAAAAAGATAAATGGTTTACATTTTTTGATGGTTGTCTCTCAAGCTTCTATATTACTTTACATTTAATTATCAATTATATTAATAGTGTAGGTTATTTCCCCAATATTTTTATCTCAGAAATATATAACAGTTTTTTTTTAATAATATTTCCAATAGCCTGTATCAGAATAATCTTTTCATTAAGTAATTTAGGAATTATCAAATATTATTGGATTTATTTCACCGGGTTATTTATTCAATGTTTCGCCATATTATTTTTAATAACAGGAATTAATAGTTGGGCTGTACTTTTGCTCTTTTTTATAGGTGATTTTGATTTACTTTTAGTAATTAATTCAAAAAAATTCGACAAGAAGAGTTATCTTGCCATTCTTGATGTTCTGGTATGGGGTTTTATTCTTGGATTCTATATAATATTTGTCTATTTTAATATATCAGTTCCTTTAGCTTTAAATTTATTTAGTATTGTGATTACTATAATTGGAATTTATGCGAGTATTCGATTAGTTTTACCATTAAGATTATTTGTTAATAAGGGATTTTATATCATCTATTTCATTGGTATATTCAATCAATTTTTCAGTATCCTTTTTGTTATTGCTGAAATTAATGTTGTAGCTGCAATTATAGTATTTTTCATTGGGGATTTCGAGTTATTATTAGTAATAAATTCAAAATCTCTCGATAAAAGGAGGATTTTCAATATTATTGATTCATTTATATGGTTATTTTATCTGATTTCTACTCATATTATCATCTATATTCCATTCACTTCAGAAATTTTTAATATTCTAATTATTGTACTCATTATTTATGCCAGCATTCGATTTTTCGTTCCATTAAGAAATTTAGGAAAAATTGGGTTATATGCCATCTATTTCACAGGTCTATTCAATCAGGTTTTTGGTATTCTCTTTCTCATCACTGGCTTTAACATTTGGGTGGGAGTAATACTTTTTGGAACAGGAGATTTTGGACTAATATTAGTAATGATAACAAAATATTTTGACAAAAAAAAGTATTTTTGCGTTTTTGATGCTTGTCTTTGGTTATTCTATTTATTATTTAGCATAATAACTATTTTCTTAAATAATATCTATTACTTCATCCCAACAATTCCATTTCTAATTGATATTCTTTTTACTTTATTTGCTATTTACTCCATATTTCGTATAAATATTCCTTTACAAAATTTTGAAGAAAATGGTTTTATTGCTATGTATTTCATAGGTTTTCTAACGCAAATTTGTACAATTATCTTTTTTATCATCAACATAAATTTCTGGGGAGCATTTTTACTCTTTTGTACTGCTGATTCATTATTAATTTATGTGCTAAAGTTTAAGAATTTTGAAAAGAAGAGTTTTCTAAGCAAATTTGATGTTTCTTTATGGACATTATATTATATTTTTCAATTAATTATATTTTATAATTTTATTTTTAATCTTTCTTTTCCTCTTATAGCAAATTTCTCCAATCCATTGATATTACTAGTGCTTATCTATACCAGTATTCGACTAATACTTCCATTTAGTAATTTAAAATTAAGATCATATTCTGTAATTTACTTTAATTTATTATTAATAAGCTTAATAATTGCAGAATTTAGCTCTAGTTTCCAATTATCTTTAATATTTGGGGGGTGGCTAATATTAATGTTCATTGGGACTTTGATAGTTTATTCTTATTTAAGTGCAGAAATATTGGTAAAAATTGGATATGGTCATCTTATTTTCGTATTTTTTCTTATTTTTGCACTCATTCAAATACTTACAGGATATGAGCAACTAATTATCCAGATAGTGATTTTTTATAGAGCATTGTTTATGGAATTAATTTTTGTTTGGCTTATAACTATTAGTTATTTTGTAATATATTATAAAAAAGCAAAAAGACCCCAAATCTTCTTTACAATTATTTTCTATTTAGCTTTAATAGTAGTGATCATAATCCTGATGGCTGTTTAGATCAATCCAAATATCAAAAAGAAATAAAAGGGATATTTTTATTAAAATCCTCTATAATGATTTTTATTAGATAATTGGATATATATCATATTATAAAAATTATATAATAAGAATATAGCTCAATTATGTTTGTTGCAGCATTAGATTTAGGAACTACAGGATGCAGAACCTTTATTTTTGATTTATCAGGTACAATAATCGCTAGTGATTATCAAGAATGGCAAAGTTATTACCCTTCTCCATCATTTGTAGAGCAAGATGCTAATGTTTGGTGGAATTCTATTAAAATTACTATAGAAAATGCTATAAAAAAGAGTGGTATTGACAAAACTGATATTGTAAGTCTTTCAGTGACAAATCAAAGAGAAACAATTGTACCTGTTGATAATGATGGGAATCCACTTCATAATGCTTTAGTATGGCAGGACAGGCGCACTATAGATCAAGTAGAATATATTAAAAACAAAATTGGTATTGATAAAATTTATGAAACTACAGGATTGACAATAGATCCATATTTCTCAGCAACAAAAATTCTCTGGTTTAAAGATGAGAAACCAGAAATTTATAAAAAAGCTCATAAATTTTTACTAGTTTCAGATTTTATTATACACAAATTAACAGGTAACTTTATTACTGATTTCTCAAATGCGTCTCGAACGATGTTATTTGATATTAATAAACTTCAATATTCCGATGATATAGCATCTGAATTAGAAATTGATTTGGATAAAATGCCAGATGCCTTAAAAAGTGGTGTGGACATAGGAGAAATTGAAACTGATGATACGTTTTTTGATAAAAAAACCTTAGTTATAACAGGTGCCGGAGATCAACAATCCGCTGCATTGGGGGTTGGAGTGGTATCACCAGGTGATATTAAATGCACAACCGGAACAGGAAGTTTTATATTGGCTTATTTATCAAAACCTAACTTCGACCCTATGAAGCGAGTATTATGTAGTTGCCATGCTATTCCTGGTGTATGGGTGCAAGAAGCAAGTATTTTTACTACTGGGGCGGTATTAAGATGGTTCAGAGATCAAATTGGAAATGCAGAATCTAATATGGTCCAAGAAGGTCAAGATCCTTACGATTTAATTACAGCTGAAGCAAAAAAATCATCTGTTGGAGCTAATGGATTACTTTTAATCCCCCACTTTATTGGTTCAGGGGCACCACACTGGAACCCACATGCAAAAGGAATTATATTTGGACTAGCCTTAGGGCATGAACGTAAGGATCTTTATAGGGCCGTGCTTGAAGGTGTGGCTTATGAAATACGAAAGAATATTGAGGTTTTCAAGGAATTAGGAATTGAACCAAAAGAACTAATGTTAACTGGTGGAGGTTCTCGCTCTGACTTTTGGAATCAAATATATGCGGATGTACTAGGAATAACATGCGTCAGAAATATTGTGGAAGAAGCAACTTCTTTGGGAGTTGCTATTTTAGCCGCTTCAGGAGCAGGGATTTTTGCTGACATTGCAAAAGCAGCAGAAAGCTTATGTAAAGTTGACAAAAAATGGCAGCCTAACAATGAACGACATAAATTATATGAAAATTATTACAGATTCTCTTATGACATGTATGAAATAATAAATTCCAGAAATATGTACAAGAATTTCGATATGTTAAATCAAAACAAAGATTTGGCTTAAGGGAAGAAAATATTTGATAATAAACAATTTTATATATTTTAAATGTTATTTTTTCTATAATTAAAACAACTTACAGAGAAGAAAAACAATAAAGTGAATGATATGGAAAATGAATCTTCAGGTTTAGTACGTGAGTTTAGAAAAAGTCAGAGAATTATAGCTTTAATATTTTTTGTTATTATAGTTGTAGCTAGTATAACAACCCTAGGAGGTGTTGTTTGGACTTTTGCAGATATCTTCATCGGAACAACTGGAAAATGGGAGGCATTTTTAGCTTTAAATTTAGGATATCAGATAGCTATTATTGGAGCCCTTTTAGCAGGTTTATTTTTTTTGCTTATCTTCTTTTTTGGATTATTCAAAAAGACATCACGATCATTAATTCATTTTATATATAAAAAGAGGGAGCTTGAAGAACAATATAAGAATCGTACAGACGTTAAAATTGCAGCATGGGGCTTATTAATCAGTTTAATTGCTATTATTGGTGGAGCTATTTTTGCTATTATTCTGGATATTTTTGTAACTGGTGCAGGAGGGACATCATTTATTCTATCATTTTTAAACAGCACAGGACCCCGAGTCTTATTTGGAGGAATAGGACTCTTTATGCTTGTATTTATCGTTTTAGGCCTCATCTATTTCTGGCGTAACGGGTATTATCTCATTTTAAGGTTAATGGGAAAATTAGAAAGAACAGATTGAATGTAGTCTTTTAAAATCATTTTTTATTCTTATTTTTCTGTTCAAATATTTTTTTGGTAGGAAGTAATAAAAATTTATTTTTGTTTAAATTAGAAATCTCTTGCTCTTTCACCTTTTTTATATAATATCCTTCTCTAATAAAATCAAATCAATAAAGTATTCAATCTTATAGCGCCAAATTGAAAAAATGGCTATTAAAGTTGGAACAGTTTTTAATTATCTACAATTACCTAATGTATCTAAGTTCCCTTTTGTAATTAATAAAAGACAAGATAAAATTTTAATTCAAAAGGGATTATTTGTGTATACCAAATCAAATGAGGGGTTTTTGATTGGTATAATTGAAGAAATTGTCTTGTTAAATGAGTATTTTACTGATGCATTAACTATTAAAGCTTATAATAACAACAATAATCCAAACATTTTGAAGGGGCTTTTTCCAAGTGATGATTTTGAATTTGCTATAGCAATCGTAAAATGTTTAGGATTAATCACTTTTAAAGATGAAACACTAAAGGAAATTGAGAAAGTTCAAAGAATGACATATCCAGCTAGCCCTGGAAAAGGAGTTTATATCATGGAGGAAGAAATCCTCTTTAAATTTCTTGGATTTGATACTGATAATGGATTAAATCTTGGACGTGTAAAAGTTACAAATTCCAAAGCAAAAATTAATATGAACAGATTGCTGAATAAACATTTTGCTATTCTTTCAATATCGGGAGGAGGAAAAAGCTATCTTACTTCAGTTCTCATTGAAGAACTTTTATCAAGGAATAAAGATTTTGGGACTCCAGCAATTATTTTATTCGATGTACATGGAGAATATACATATTTAAAGGATATTCCTGAATTAAAAAACAAAATAAAAATTCATGACATATCTTATTTTCAGATTGGAATCCCAAAATTATCTGTATATTCATTTAAGAAATATCAAGAACAAATATCATTTGTTCAAATAAGGGAACTCTCAAAATATATAAAAAAGTTGAAAAGGGATAAAAATTTAAAAAATAATTTTACTTTAAATGATATTATCGAGCAGATTGAAAATGATAATGACGGTAATCGCAGTACAAAACAAGCTTTGATTGGTTGGTTATCAGATTTAAAACGACTTACTTTATTCGGATCTCAAGAAAATCCGATTTTAAACAATATCGTGAATAAACAGGAATTAACTATCTTTAATTTTCAAAAAGAAATTAGTATCAGAAAAAAACAGATCATTGTTGATTATATTTGTAATCGATTATTTGATCTTCGAAGGATGAATAATATACCTCCTTTTTTACTTATTGTAGAAGAAGCACATCAATTCTGTCCTGAAGCGGCCCACGCTAATGCTATTTCAAAACCTATAATTGAAATGATTGCCAGAGAGGGAAGGAAATTTATGGCTTGCTTATGTTTAATTAGTCAGAGACCAAAGAAATTAAGTACTACCGCGTTATCTCAATGCAATTCTAAACTAGTATTAAACATAAAAAATCCATACGATCTAAAACATTTAATGGATAGTTCAGAAGCAATCACTAAAGAATATACAAGTATGATCTCCAGTTTAGGAGTTGGAGAAATGTTATTAATGGGAAATGCTGTAAATTATCCTGTTTTTATTGATGTTAGAGAAAGAAATTTCAAATCAAAAAACGAAGAGATTTCCTTGGCCCAAATTTGCTTAAATTGGCAAAAGAAAGAGTTAGAGTAGTTCTGAAGTCAATTCTTCTCTTATCGAAGTATTATTCTTATTTAGAACTATCATTTTTTTATTCTTAGAAACACGGAAGACGTTTATAATTCCTATACTCTCTAATTTCATAAAGAGTTCTTCCAACAGTAATGAATTTACGAATGGAAATTCTTTCTTAAGAAGTTCTTCAAGTCTTTTATCCAAAATTTCTCCTTTATTTTTTATCAGTATATCTATGACTGAATTTAATATTGGCTTCTGGTTCCATCTATGACTCTCTATATTGATTCACCTTAATCAGATTTAATTAATAATATCTCTAGTAGGTAATTAAGTTTTCTAATTTTATACAAACAATCTGTCTTCTTTTGATTCTTCAATTCTTCTACTTTTCAATTTTTCACCAAACTTTTCGTACCACTCAATTATTTCATTCGTTAGAGTTGGATTGACTATTTTTCTCGCTTCTTTAAAATGATCTAATGATACTTTTCGGGCTCTTATATTTTCTCTTAAAGCAATCATAGCTGCTTCACGACACCATGTCTCAATATCAGCCCCAGAAAATCCATCTATCATATTGTTTAAACTCTCCAAACTTATATTGCTTGCTAATGGCATTTCTTTAGTAAAGATTTTTAAAATCTCAAACCTTCCTTGCTGAGTTGGTGGGGGTACTAACAATATTCGATCAATTCTCCCAGGCCTGATTAATGCGGGATCTAAAATGTCGGGTCTATTTGTTGCCGCAATTACGACAATATCTTTCATCACTTCAAGTCCATCCAATTCTGTTAAAAATTGAGATAAAACTTTTTCAGTAACACCAGAATCCGAAGTATGTCTCCCCCTACTTGGAGCAATTGAATCAAATTCATCAAAAAAGATAATACAAGGAGAAGCCATTTTCGCTTTGCGGAAGATTTCCCTAATCGCTTTTTCTGATTCTCCAACCCATTTAGATAAGAGTTCTGGCCCTTTTATGGATATAAAATTTGCCTTGCTTTCAGTTGCTACAGCTCTCGCTAATAAAGTCTTACCACAACCAGGAGGTCCATAAAGAAGGATTCCTTTTGGAGGTGTTATTCCCATACGGTTAAATATAGTGGGATTTGATATTGGCCATTCCACAGCTTCAATTAGTTGTTGTTTTAAAGCATCCAAACCACCTACTTGATCCCATGAAACATTTGGAACCTCCACAAATACTTCTCTTATGCCAGAAGGTAAAACTTCTTTTAAAGCATCATCAAAATCTTCTTGAGTGACTTCGATTTGTTCTAATAATTCTGGATCAATTATTTCCGACTCTAAATCAATTTTAGGTAAATATCTTCTTAAAGCTGACATAGCTGCTTCTCTACAGACGGCTGAAATATCCGCTCCTACAAATCCATGAGTTATCAGAGAAAATTCTTTCAAAGATATTCTCTTATCAAGAGGCATATTTCTTGTATGTATCTGAAATATTTCTCTCCTACCTTTCTCATTAGGAACTTTTATCTCAATTTCACGATCAAATCTTCCTGGACGTCTTAATGCGGGATCAAGACTATTCGGCCTATTAGTAGCGCCTATTACTATTACTTTGCCTCTTCCATGCAACCCATCCATTAATGCTAATAGCTGGGCTACAACTCTTCTTTCTACTTCTCCTGTAACTGTTTCTCTCTTTGGGGCAATAGCATCAATTTCATCTATGAAGATAATAGCAGGACTCTTTTCTTCGGCTTCTATAAAAATTTTCCTCAACTTCTTTTCAGATTCTCCATAAAATTTACTCATAATTTCTGGACCATTTATTGAGATAAAGTGAGCTTCACTTTCATTAGCAACTGCCCGTGCTAATAATGTTTTTCCACAACCGGGGGGTCCCCTTAAAAGTACTCCCTTAGGAGGATCGATTCCCAAACGTTTAAATAGTGAAGGATGTCGCAAAGGTAGTTCCACCATTTCTCTGACTCTTTGAATTTCCTTATCTAATCCACCAACATCTTCATATGTAATATAATTAAGTCCCTTTTCTTCCTCTTCGATAATTCTATCGCTTAAATTTAGAATAGTATCTTGTTTAATTACACATATTCCTTTAGGTCTCATACTTATAACTTTAAAAGTAATCTCTCGACTAATTCCAATGGAAATAAAAATATAATCGTCCATAGTAATAGGATAATTATTTAATTTCCTTTTTACAAAGCTCTCCAGTCGAGGATCGATTTTTATTGAAAAGTTTGAAGGCGCTAAAACAACATGTTGGGCAATCTCAGCTTTCACTTTTCTTATCTCAATAGTATCATCGATTCTAGAACCTGTATTTTTTTGTAATCTAGAATCAACACGCACAATTCCTAATCCATTATCCTGAGGATAACTTGGCCATGCAATTCCTGCACTTTCTTTCTTACCATTGACAGCAATGACATCACCAGTCTGGATATTAAGTTTTTCCATTGTTTTTGGATCAATTCGGATAATATTACGTCCAATGTCCCTTTTTTTAGCCTTCTGAACACGTAGGGTTACACTTAATGTTTCTTCATCCTTCTCCTTACCATTATTACCTTTTGATGACATGATATATCTATTTTTTCGTAATTTTATAATTCCAATATATAGAAATATTGATTTCGTAAAAATTTTTACTTTTTTTTGTTAAAAATTTTTTGCATTATCTTAAAAAAAATCATCTAATGAAACCTGAACTTTAGAAGAATCCAACTTTCTCATTCTCTCCAACGCATTCTCAACTCTTTGTCGTGAGAAATTATGTTGTTCAATTAATAATTCTTCCAAATTTTCAAAATTGATTTTTTTTGGTTTTGGTATATTATAATCTTTTTTAACATCAGGATTTAAAAAAATATTCTTAATTTGGGCAACTAAATCTAAGTTTAGAATGATTTCCTTTCCTCCTATCTTGACTTGGTTTTTTAATATATTTTCTAGGTTATAATATTTTCTAATCAAGTCTAATGCTGTTTTTTGACCAATTCCTTTAATACCTGGAAAGAAATCAGTCCCGATTAGGATTCCCATTTCAATTAATTGCTCTCGAGTAATTCCTAGGTTATCTAAGAATTTGTTTAATGACACATATTCAATATCTAACGTAACAGTTGTATCTCTTACTTTCCTACTTCGACTTATGGCAAAATTTCTTATCAATCTTTCTCCTCCAAATAATAAAGTATCATAATCTTGAGAAGCACATGCCCATGCATCTCCTTTTTCTACTAAATATGCTGATTGGGCTTCTCCTTCAGAATTAGCTTGGACTATTGGCATTCCCATATATTCAATCAATTTCTTACTTTCTTCAATCATCCCTGAATCCAGTGTTGATGTAAATTGAGCAAATTTTTTAGCTTGTTGAAAATCCTCCTCATCTTGGGCTTTTATCATTTTTTCTTTCGCTTCGTCTTTTATTTTTTTCCTTTCCAGTATTGTATCCATTTTTAATTCAGAGGGAGTGCCATCAAAAACATAAATTGGTTTGATATTGTGTTCTAAAAAATTGATAGATCTATAAAAAAGTCCAGAGAGATGCGATGTAACATTTCCTTGATAATCTTTTAAGGGAGTTCCATCTCTTTGTCTAATGATTGCTAAAAATTGATAAATTGTATTAAATGCGTCTATAGCAATGCTTTTTTTAAAGAGATTTTCAAAAGTAATAGTCCTTTTAACTTCGTTTACTAGTTCATTTATTTTTACGCCCATTTCTTTATTATTCCCTATTTTTCATAAATATTTATGATACAAATTATATAATTACCACTATTATATTATTTCTTTGGTCGTCTTCTTAGTTTTTTTCCGCAAATTTCACAAATTTTATTCAAGTCTTCAGCACTATAGATCTTATCGCAATGGGGGCAAAAAATTTCCCAAATAATCTTAGACTCAATACCATTTTTGAATAAAGGTGAATAAGGTATTTCTAACTCTGAGCAGACATTCTCAATAGAATAATCATTACTGTAGACCCTCATACTTTCTCCTCGCTTTTCTAGTAACTCTAAACTTATTGCTAAAAGTTCTTTATCAGCATCTGATAAGGCATTAAAATCCCCTGTAATTTTTGATATCTCTTTTATTTTTTTAAGAAATTTATCTTTAGGAACTTTTATTTTTAATTTTCTTGTTTCAATTGCAGCGTTGATTTTGTTTAATATATTTCTATTTTTTTCTTTATACTTCCACTGATTTACTTCCTCAATTATAGAATGTGTTGTATAAATAACTCCTTCGATGAGGTTAAAATCTATTCCAGTTAGGAAAATATTAGTGTCGAATATATAATTCTGAGTTTTTTCACTCATATTTTTTTCTTTGGTCATAGGCTATTAGAAATCTTCTATACATTTTTTCTTTTAACATCATACTTCAGGAGAATCATCAAGAGGCACCCTTCTTACTGTACCAATAATTTTCTTTCTCAACCGAGTATAATAACTCCCAGAAAACCGAATAAATTGATTTTGAGAATTAGCTTTGCGAATTCTAATCCGGGTATTAGGAGCAATTCTCCTAATAATCTGTTGCCCATCTATTACGATTTTTGCGTCTAATCTTGGTCTTAACAACTGAATTTCTATTTCAGAATCAATTGGTACTATTAATGGTTTTAAGCCAGATCCTGCAAAGCTATTAAGAGGAGTTATCTGCATGGTTTCCATATTAGGATTTATAATTGCCCCACCGGCACTTAAATTATAGGCTGTAGATCCAGTTGGTGTTGAAATTATCACTCCATCTAAATAACTTCGATTTAAAAATACTCCATCTATTCTAATGGAAACCTGTAAGACCTTGGAACTTTTAGTAGACACTATTAATACTTCATTCAACGCGTTACTCAGCTTAATTTCCCCAGAATTTTTAGCAATAAAAGCAGTGATTTTTGAACAAGTCTCCAGCTTAAATTCACCATTTAAAACCTTTGTTAAATCTTTAAATATTGTTCTGCCATTTGATTCATCTAGAAATCCTATTGAGCCTACATTAACTCCCAAAATAGGAGGAGGATTTTGTTGAGGTAGTGTACTTGCGACTCGTAAGATTGAACCATCACCTCCAACAATAATAATGAACTTAATGCTCTCGGCATTCATTTCACCTAAATCCATGCTATTATGTGGAAAAATTTTTGGAGCAATTCTTGTTTCCAGATAAACTATTTCTCCTTTTTGAACTAAGTATTCAAAAAGTCTTCTTGTGAGTTTAATTGCTCTTTCTGAGTCCAACCTACAAGCTAAAGCTATTGGTTTTTTCTCCATAACCCTAGGATTTTCTATTAAAGTATATATTTTACTATAGAAATATTCTAAAAAAATAATGGATATTTAAATTAATGATAGAACTGAACTACTAAGATTAAACACCAAAAACTCTATTAATAAGAGTTTTTCCGGCAAGTTGCCAATATTCTACTTGTGTTGCTGAGATTTGATCCGGATTAGCTTGAAGTTCCTTTAATTTTTTTATTAAGTCCTCATCTTGAGGCCAATCTACATCTAAAGATTCATATGTTTCTAAATCCATGACATTGATTGAAGCATCTTCGATAAAGTTTATTTGAGCATTTCCTTTCGTGATCTCAGGAATATCAACCATATGGCCGCTTGGAATAGTGAGTGAGCGCTTATTATTATCAAACATACCCACACACACTACTCTTACTTTAGCATGTCCATGTTTTCCACTTTTAGATCGTTCTGTACTTTTTATAATGCATGGCTCTTCATCAACCATGATATATTGTCCAGTCTTTAATTTTTGTATCTCTGTTCTTCTAATAGACAATTACATTTACACCTTTGTTTGTATTTTTCAATCCAAATATTTTTAATTTTGACATTTCTTTTAATTTAT
>JBHLLI010000003.1:0-69591 GCA_048885765.1 Candidatus Hermodarchaeota archaeon | reverse complement strand
TCCATATCTAGTAATTCTTCGACTACTCTCTCCACATCTTTTCTATAAAGAGGAATTAACTCATCACCCCAAAAATTGATTCTTCCTCGAACGCCTTTTATTTGTCTTCGAGGAATTAAGGGCTCTGGATGTTCATGTTCTCTAGCGTGCAATCGACCTGCATAATCAAGGTATATCCAACATTGTAAGGCTCTTCCTAATCGAAGTAAATCTTCAAATCCAGCATTTACTATTACTCCAATATTACTGTTACCTTGGCGTTCTAGAAGTCTATTTACCATAGCAGTGCCAGAATAAACTAAGGCTTCAAGAGACTTCCCAGACACATCTAGAGATGTATTCCATTGTTCTAGAGCATCTTTAATAGAATTCAAAATACCTTCAGATTCATTATCGGGGGTAGTTTGAGCTTTTCCGACAATAAAAGTTCCAAATTCATCGATAATAAAAGTATCTGACATTGTTCCTCCTGTATCAAAAGCCATAGCTACTAAATTTTTTGTTTTTGACAAAAATGTTCACCTAATTAGTAAAATTGTATTTGATAATTCTAATTGTCTTTAGAATTATTTAAGTCTTAATTTCGTAAACATAAAAAAGCCATGAATAATTAATGGAACTATGATAAATGCTTTTTATGAAAAATTAGCTAAGCTAGCTATTAATTATTCTGTTAGTATAAAAAAAGGTGATCGTGTATTTATTACTGGTCCTACTTTAGCAAATGAGCTTTTCCAGGCAATGTATGTTGAAACACTAAAAGCTGGAGGACATCCCCTTTTAGTTCCACAGATAGAAGGAACACAAGAGTTAAGATTAAAACACTCTTCTGAAGAGCAACTAATTTATGTTGATCCTATCCAGAAACAAATTCTAAGTGAGTTTGATTCTTATATCATTATATCTGGTGATTATAACACCCGAAAAATGAGTTTAGTAGATCCAAAATTACTTACAAAAGTCCAAGGATCACAGGCAAATAGGGAGATTTGGGACATATTAATGAAGAGAATAGCTAATAAAGGATTAAAATATCTACTAATCCCTTTTCCTTGTAATGCATTTGCTCAAGAAGCTAATATGGACCTTTTCTCTTATTTTGAATTTATTCAAAAAGCACTGTTTTTAGATAAAGAGGATCCTGTTAAAGAATGGTTAGAGATGGAGAAGAGACAAGATAAAATATGTGATCAATTAAAAGGTACAGCCAGAATTCAAATTATTGGTGAGGATACCGATCTATCAATGTCAGTTAAGGATAGATTATGGATAAATGATTGTGGCCATCTCAATCTACCCGATGGTGAAGTTATGACTGCTCCAGTAGAAGATTCTGTAAATGGTCATATTCGTTTCACATATCCAGGAATATTTCAAGGGAAGGAAATTGAAGATATCTATTTAGAATTTAGAGATGGAAAAGTGACAAAAGCTACTGCGAAGAAAGGTGAAGAATTTTTGAAAGAATTATTAAAACTTGAAAATGCTGATATTTTGGGTGAATTTGCAATTGGAACTAATTATGGAATAACCCAGTTCACAAAAAACATTCTTTTCGATGAAAAATTAGGAGGTACAATTCATTGTGCTCTTGGATCAGGTATCGAAGAAGCGGGTTCAAAGAATAAATGTGGGATACATTGGGATATAATTAAAGATATGACTTCTCCAGGTTCCAAAATCTTAGCTGATGAAAAATTAGTTTATGAAGAGGGTAAATGGATAATTTAGTCTTATCTTTCTTTGATATTTCAATTATTCTATAAATAATCCGATTCTTTAAAATCATAAGAAAAGGTTTATATACAGATTTGTCTTAATATTGAATTGGTAAAATTTAATCATCCCCTTTAAATATGGGGTGTTATATAGACCAATTCGTATATGCAATGTACCGAAATAGCTAATGCACACATTAGGCTCATAAGTAAGTACATCAAATACTAAAACAGGAAACATCAAAGATTCCTTTAAAAAACATTCTATATACACCCCTACTCTTTCTAAATATTACTTATTTTTTATTTAAAGCTTTTCCTAAAGACATTTTAGCAGTTATTAAACTTGAATATTTACAAACTTAGTTGGAAAATGGCAATATATTATTACATTTGATAATTATAATGATATCCATATATTATAATGGAAAATAAAATAGCTGGAAGATTAAATATTTGGATAATACAAATTTTTTTACACACAAAAAATTAGCATTAAAGAATTAAGATTTAATTCGTATCTAGTAGAAGAAATATAATATATGATGAATTTGTGCGGAATACAGTCACTCAAAATTAATAAAATAAACGTACTTAAAAATAAGTTTTAAGTTTAAATAAATAGAAAGTAAGATTATGCTAGGGAAAGATGAAAATTAATACTTTTAGCGATGAATTTGAACTAGATTTATATTTGAAAATTATCGATTATTCTCAAAAAGAAAAAATACCCAGAGAAGAAGTTGAAATTTGGAAAAATCAATCGATAATAGAACTCATGAAATATCTTAAGCGAACTCAGAATCGAACTTTCGTAACAAATGCTTTAATCTTAATTCTCTCTTTATTTGAAGATATACCCCCTGATCTTTACAACAACCGTGGTGTAAATTTCAACCGTATTGCTGAAAAGGATAAAAAATTTTTAATCGAAGAGCTAAAAGAAGAATTCTTAGCAAATTAAAAAAAAAAAATTTGAGTATCAACAGAGATTTGAGCACAGAATAATAGTTACAATCATTTAAATTTATGAAACTTTATTTTTGTTATAAAGAATTTATTCTGATTTTCTATTTTTGGGGATATATTTGCAAAACAATATCATAATGAAATTGAAAAAACATAAAATTATACTTGTTTCACTAAGTTTCTTTTTAGCAATACTAATAAGTGCTTATTTCTTAAGTACTCCAACTCTATTATTACAAGCAAAAGGAAATGATTCTGGGGATACGTACCTATATGATGTTAACTTAAAAAATTCTAATGGTGAAGATTATATATTTCAAGGCATTGAAGACTCATTGATAATTAATGACACGGGAAATCTTTATGATTTAAATCAAGAAATCTCAGTTTCAAATCAAGTAGAATTGAATATATCTTATTATTTAGATGATATTCACGAATGGAAAGCCTCAAAAATCCAAACTAACGTTAGAAATATACAAGATACTAGAGAATGGGTTAAGAATAATGATTATTACGAATTAGATACCCCTTACAGACACTATCAAGCATTCTCAAATATCGATCCTGTAGGTCAACCACCTCATAATTATAGTGCTGATTTAGATCATGACCCTACTAATCCATCAAATGTTCATAGTACAATAAGTAACTCTAGCGCAAGTGCGATGAGATTACACTTTTCAAGTATAGAGATTGAAACAGATTGGGATTTACTATGCGTGTATGATAGCAATAATCGACTTCAATTTACATTTACTGGAAAAGCTACGGATTTATTTACACCTTGGATGAAGGGGAATACTTTTAAAATTACAATTAATTCAGATGGTTCTATTCAATGGTACGGATATGATATTGATTTTTATGAGTATTACAATTCTAGTACTAATTATTTTGACTACGAAACTACTTGGGGGTATGATAACAGATCTCTTGCTGGAAATATTGGAGGAAACTTTGGTCCTGAGTCAATTGATAATAATACTGCAATGTACACAACTTTATTAAGTGAACCAGGTAGAGATTCGGGATATCCTATGGACGCAACATACTATGAAAATGATTTTTCAGAGATCTATCAAAACATTACTATTCCCAGAGGTTCGGTAATAGATGGATATATCAGTTTTGATTATTATGCGGAGTCTGCTATGGATTCAAATGAAAATTATATTTACTGTGAAATAAATAATCAAAAAATATATTCTAAAGGTCTAGGAGACATTGTAGAGGCAGGTAGAAATATGTGGCATCATACAGGGAAAATATATCTAGATCTTTGGTCGAACACTTCGAAGATATTTAATGATATTAATAATAATAATGAGTTTAATATATCAGTAGGTATTAAAAGTGGAGCATCAGTTACTTATTCTGGGTTTGATGAGAGATTTCAGCAAATTTTTTGGTTTGATAATATCTCTTTAGTTCTTACTACACTTTGTAACTCAACTCAATCTGATATCAATCTTACAATTAACGGTGAAGGTCTAATTAACGATAGTAATTGGGGTATCTCACACAAGAATTTTACTGGATCTTGGGAGACTAATCCAATATATCTAAGTGTACAAACTGATTCTCCTTCATTAGAGTTTAATTTGGATACGGTAATTTATGGATACCATGAAAGTACTTCAAGAATTGGACAAACAACACAGGAGGGAGTATCATATCAAATATTACCTAATGGTTCTGTATACTGGGAATTTACTCACAATTTTTTTATGCCTTCTCAATATTCAAACTTTGAATTTGAAATAATAAAACCTCTCAATTGGAAGTTTATTTCTGCATTAGATCCAACATTTGGTTCAATACTATTTGAAGGAGGAGATATCGGAGAATCTTATTTGCGAATAAACAAAACTTTTGCTATCTTTCCTGGATGGTGGACATTTAGAGCAACATCTCCCAATTATATTAATAACTCTAATACTAAAATGCTTAAAGATGGAGAATGGGCAGAAGATTCATTTAGAACCGGAGACTCTACAAGAATAAAAACTCAAATTAATAATTCAAATGAAATTCCTGCAAATTTAGATCTAACTGGTGCTAATTTAACAGTTTATTTCCCTAATGGGACTCTATGGTTTCAAGAATCCAAAACACCTTTTTTAAATGGAACTGTCATTTTTTCAGATATAACCTTTACATCAGAAAATTCAGTAGGAGGAATATATAATTATACTATCTTTTGGAGCAATGGAACTGCTATAGGAGGAGTAAAATCAAATTTTATAGTTGTTCACGATAGTTATTTAACCATATTGAAACCAGATGATGCAAAATTGGATAATCAAACAGGAGGTACTGTAGGAGATATAATTCCTTTAAGGGTAATTTTAAGAGATGCGGAAAATGGTCAATCTATCCCAGATGCAATAATCTCTTATAATTGGTCGGGAGGAACAAATTACTTAACAGATGCAGCTCTAGGAATCTATGAAGGGGTCCTTGATACGTCTGCTTTGGGAGGTTTTGGATTATACAATATTATAATTCAATCAAATAAAATAGGTTTTATAGACAGTAATTTAACTCTATTCATAAACTTAGGAGAAAATACAAACTTACAAAGATTAGAATCAGATTCCAAAATTGTAATTCATAAAAATAGTACTATACGATTCTTTTATTATTCAGAATTCGATGACGAGGGAATATCCAATGCTGAAGTCGCTTTAAATATTACAAATCCTGTCCATTACACAATACAAGATTTATCTGATGGTATTTACGCTATTGAATTCAGTACAGTATTCTATAACCAGACTGGAGTAAAACGATTAGTGTTTGAGTTCACAGCAATAGGGTATGAACCGCAGATACATATATATCAGTTTGAAATAATAGACCCTCCTTCCAATCCAGGAGGACTTCCTTTATGGGTATTAATTATATTATTTGCATCCATAGGTGTTGGTGCTATATTTGCTGCATTAAGCCTAAGATCATACGTTATAATGCCAATCAGACGCAAAAAAGAAGCGGAGTTATTAGCAAAAACTCAAAGATTTAAAGATCTTAAAAACATTCAGGCTATAGTAATAATTCATAAATTAAGTGGTATTCCTATCTTTTCAAAGAGTTATTCTATTCTTGAAAAGCATAAAAAGGAACTCTTCTCAGGTTTTATTCAGGCAATTACGATGATCGGTGAAGAATTCGTTGAGAAAGACAGAGTCGAGTCTGAAAAGCTTTACGGTGTTGAAAAGATGATTGAACTAGATTTTAAACAATTCTATTGTTTAATTGCAGATGTTGAAGAAATTCGTACGGTGTTTATACTTAGAACTAAATCATCTGAAAGAATGAGAAACCAAATATCTAATTTAGTCTTAGCATTAAATCTAAAGCTTTCTAAAGACTTAGAACATTGGGATGGGGCTCTAGATGAATTTGAAATATCAGTTCCTCAAATTATTAATGAATATTTCGAACTCTATTATAAAGAAGCCTTTAAACTCTCTAGTGATATTAACCTTATCACCATGAAAAAGGAAAAGAAATTAACCAAAATGGAATTGCGTGTAATTAACGTTCTTCAATCAATGTCAAGGGATAATATAATTACTGATGTAAATAACATTGTTGAATTAGTCCATGAAGAAAACAAAGATTTAATTATCGAGGCAATTGAAAGTTTAATCAAAGAAAAAATAATTATACCATTCAACAATTAATTTTTATAAAAATTATCTTTTTTTTTCTTTTATTTTTCCAATGAATGTTTTGAAGAATTTAAGATTTAATTGTATAAAATGTGGCAATTGTTGTACTGATAAAGATACACTTGTGAATTTAACATATCTTGATATATTAAAAATCAAAAATGGCTTGAAATTGGATCTCAATGAAGTGCTAAATTTACTTGGATTTTATATTTTTGATAAAAAAATTACTAAAGATGAAAGAAAAAGAATGGTAATTGCTCCAATAGAAACTGAAAAAGGTTTAGCATTTGTAGCTCTTCGTAAAAATAGTTTGGGAGGCTGTTATTTTTATAATTCGAAAAATAAGAAATGTTTAATTTACAATTTAAGACCAATGCTATGTCGAACATTTCCATTTACATTTGGAATATTAGATGAGAAGAAAAGTCAAAATAAAAATAAAGTAAAAATATTTTATACTGAGAAGGGGAAAAAATATTGTCCCGGTATTAGTGGTGAATCTCCATTGATTAACATTGAAGATTGGAAAAATTTAGGAAAAATAGCTTTAGAAGAATTAGAAAAAAATTTTTTATTAGTAAAAAGTTGGAATGAATCTGTTGAAAAAGGGAAGATTACTCCAACAGCTAAGAAATTTCTCCTTTCAATTTTTAATTTAGAGAATCCTTAATACTCAAATTAAATTTAAAATGGAATTATTGTTTATAAATTGGATAATTTAAAAGATTAGAAAAACATTATCCCTAATTAGTTCTATAAGAATATATAGTAAATGCTAACAATGCCCAATATAACATTTGTAATTCTATTTTAAAAGCAAATGCATCACTTCGCCAATTAAATCTTGAATCAAGATTCTCCGTTGTAAAAAATTCTGTCTTTGTTAAAATGTAATTAGATATATTATTCCATAACTCATTTTCATATTGTTTTAAATCAAGTAAATCTAGAATTAATAAGGCTCTAGATGATTCGGTTACTAAATCATCAATAGATCCATTTGGGAGAATTATTTTCTTTATTTCTTCCGCATACAATAATTTTAGTTTATTTATAATTTCTTCTTTTCCTGTAATCTTTAATATTGTTAAATGATGATACATATCGAGAGTTGGCTTAAAGTTTCTGTATTCTTTTAAGTCTAAATCAAATATCGAACCTATATTGATTTGTTGATTTAGTCGCTTTTTTTGTATTTTCATTATCAGTTTGATACATAAAATAGAATAGAGATTTAATTGCAATTTTTCTGGAACTGCCAATTCTAATCCGTTTTTGATAAAATTAATTATTTCCTGTAAATCGATAATATCTGTTTTGTTTAGCAAATTTAATTCTAGAAAAATAGCAAGCCCATAGAAAATGTTAATCGAATCTGGTACATTATTTATTGAAGAGCTAAATACCCAACTATTTACATATTTCTTAATAATCTCTATGATTTCAGGCTGGGTAAATGGGATTTCAATGTTAAGCATTTTAAGGATGGAAATATAATAATATAAATTTTCTAAATCAAAAAATTCAAGATTAACAACTTTTAAATTAATAAGACTCAATTTATCTACTTTAATTTTATTAATTATTCCATGATGTATCGGTATAAAGTTTCCAAAGTAATCTATAAATGTATTAGTATTTAACACAAGATCTAGGCTCTTTTCGATTTGCGGAACCGGTTTGCTAACTTTTGGTCGAGATATATCTTCACCTAAAATAATATCGTTCTTTATGGTATCAATTGATTGTTTTAATAACTCTTTCTTTGGAGTTTTAAGTGTTTCGATAAAACCTTCTTTTGCTTCACGCAATTGGTTTAAGATGTTGTCACTAGGGCCCTCTTCAGGCTTAACTATAGTTAAATCTGTGAAATTAATAAATTTCTTATAATTTTTCTGTTTAAAAGTTTCTACTATTTCAATATTATTAAAATGGCTCCTTTTGAATTCATTTAATTTTGAAATAAAGTATGGAGGTAATAAATCAAACAAATTTACATTCTCTAATTTTTTCTCATCAATATTGAGTAAATAATCAAATAAAATATCTAATAAAAGAATATTAGCATATCTTTGTAAATATAATTCAAAATATGAATTATAATCGGAAAGTTTATTCATCTCAGTAGACACATTCTTCAAGAAATCCTTTTGATACTCATTTAACTGTTCTATTGGAATCCCAATTGTATTCAATCCAGTTTTTATAGCTTTTAGAATTTGTTCTAAATCAATTTGTACTTGATTTTCATTTTCAGTATCAAATTTCTTAGTTAAATTGATTTTTTTATATATAATTAGATCTTTTAAATAAGAACGACTTTTCTGATAGTATTCGAGAAGGTCGTTTCTAAAGATATTGAAAAAGACAGACAGGATGTCAGTAATTTCTTTCATGTCTAAATATTCTTATTTCATTCAATAGTATATATTGAGAATTATTTATCAAATTTATTATGTTTTTGTATATTTATTTTTTTCCTTGTTGGTAATCTTTATTATCTGAAGGATATTAATTTCATTAATATGGCTCAAGAAAGTTCTAGATTGATTATTAAAGCGGGAAATATTTTTGATTCTGTTAAAGGGAAAATAAAAGAAAATCAAACTATTGTAATATTTGATAATAAAATTCAATGGTGTGGAGAGGATGATGCTTTTGAGAAAGAATCAGATGATGAAATTATCAACGCTAAAGGAAAATTTATTATCCCCGGTTTGATTGATTGTCATGTTCATCTTGATAGCACTGCAGAACCTGATTATGAAAGAAAATATCTCAGAACAACGAAGGCAATGTGGCATTACTATGCTTTACAAAATGCTCAAAGACATTTAATTAATGGCTTTACTTGCTTGAGAGACTGTGGGAGTCTCCCTGACTGGGGGCCGTCATTACGGAGGATTTTTGATAGTGGTGCATTAGCTGGCCCCAGATTAGTTATTGCAAATCTTCCTATTACTCAATGGGGTAATCAAGAAGTAATTGGACCACTTGAAGTAATAGAGTATTATGGGAAACTAGGTGAGGTTAAAACCGGTATAGATGGAATAAAACATGCAGTTCGAGACAGAAAGCGTTCTGGTTCGAATTTTATTAAGACAGTCACAACTGGAGGTGTATTACATGGTATGGCATCTAAAGTTGATACAAGTCTTTTCTTACTAGATGAGTTACTAGCTATGACAGAGGAAGCTCATAGATTAGGGATGCATGTCGCATGTCACGCTCACGGTAAGCAAGGAATATATAAAGCTGTAGAAGCAAATGTGGATACTATCGAACATGGAACCCTTATGGATGAAGAGACAATTGAGTTAATGATAGAAAAACAGACATTCTTAATACCAACTCAAACAGCAAGTTTTGGTATTAGTAACCCAGATATTGTAAAGCATTTACCTCCTGAAGTAAAGATTAAAGAAGAACAAATTCAAAAACAGATGATCATTAATCATAAATTAGCATTTGAGAAGGGTGTACAATTTGCGATTGGTACTGATGCTGGAACACCCGGAAATCCTCATGGCACTACTTCAAATGAGATTATTAATATGATCGAAAATGTAGGTATGTCTTCAACTCAAGCTCTTCAAGCTGCAACAATTCAAGCAGCTAAAGCTATCAGATTAGATGAAAATATTGGATCGGTTGAAACTGGAAAATTTGCAGATTTAATAATTTGTAATAAAAATCCAATTAAAGAAATCTCTATAATTACAGATCCTAAAAATCTGCTTTATGTTATTAAGGATGGTAAAATTATGGTTGAACAGGGGAAAATTACATATTTTAATTAATATATTGAATTTCTTATGGATAATTACTCTTTTAACAATTTTGCGAATGATTATCATTCAAAGCGCAAAAAACCATGGAGACCACTCCAATTTTTTTTGAATTTTTTAAATAAAAAAGGTTATGTCTTTAAAGGAAAAAGTTTAGATTTAGGATGCGCGAATGGGCGTAACTTTAAGTTAATGAATAATCCTCCAAATAAATTAATAGGAATTGACATTTCCTTTAATTTACTTAAAATCGCAAAATCGAATTTGAAAAATGATGAAAATTTTAATGCTTATGCGGCGAAATTTTTTCAACTTATTCAGGCGGATGCTGTCCATCTTCCAATTAGAGAGAAATCAATTGATACCATCTACTCAATTGCTACTATACACCACATTAAGAAGAAAATCGAAAGAAAAAGAGCATTTATTGAAATGTATGACATTTTAAAACATAAAGGTAACTTAATTTTAACAGTATGGCGGAAATGGCAAACAAAATTTAGAGATTATTTTGTTTGGGATTGGATTAAAAGAAACTTTACTATGGATTATAGGAGTCAACAGAGAAAAAAAGGACTTGAAGAATTTGGAGATAAATATGTTCCTTGGACACTTTCAAGTGAAAATATAACTTATGATCGATTTTATCATTTTTTCTCGAAATATGAACTTAAAAAGCTTATGGGAATATTTAATATTAAAGAATTTAAAATAACTGGTGGACCTACTCAAAAAGATAATTTCTTTGTTTTTGCTCAAAAAACCTAAATTTCATGGCACACTACTGAATTATATGATTTCATAATGTAAGGTTTAAAACTTTCAAATTTGTCTCCAATTACTGATGTATGGATATTAAACAATCTCTCAGTTGTATCACAATAAAATACACAATGTATTCCTCTTTCATGATAAAGCCGTTTTCTAATCAGTTTATTTCGATGACCTAACCAAAATGTGATTTCATGGCTCAATAACCAGTCCATATTTTTTTCTGTAACGACAAGACCAATTGCATTGTAAACATCTATTGAATTCTGGACTTCTTTATAATAAAATAAATTCATTCGTTCTTTTTTTTCCCAATTTATCTCCATTTTAGCTTCAGGGCCCCAAATTTCATCATATTCATTTTGAGAATTTAATACAATAAATCCTTGATTCTCATCACCCTCGTATTCTACTTCCTGAAACCATTTTGGCATTTTATTTATTTTAATTTTACATTCTGGCTTGTCATATATAAAATAATTATATTCCATATACTTCCCATTATTGTTTCATAATTCAAAAATTAAAATTACATCTAAGATAAATTGAAAATTTATAAAATTTCTGAATTAGATGATCAACTTTCAATTAATATTAACTTCGAAATTCAATATAAATATAAAAAAGAGAGATACTATTTTATTAACTCCTTTCCTTCTTCAAGCCATTTTGTAATTCTTTCTGAAGAAACACCTTTAATTAAAGTTGCTAATTCATCAAGATTTTCTCTAAGTAAATCTTCAACAGTATTAACTCCTAATTCAATGAATTTTTTTGCTGTTGCTGCTCCTAAGCCTGATAATTCTGTTAATGGTATGCCTGCAGGTTTTGGTATTTTTACCAGTTTTTCTTCCTTAATTGGTTTTACTTTTTCCTTCTTTTTTGGCTTTGGAGTAGGTTTTGGGGCAGTCACTTTAGGTTTTATTGGTTTTTTAATTATCTTTTTCTCAGTTATAGGTTTAAATTCTGTCCGCTTTTTCTCTTTTTTAACAAATGGATCTCTCTTTTTTCCTTTTTTCTTTGGTACTTCAATTAATTTAAGTTTCGCAATGTTCTCTGAATGAACAGATTTTCTAAAATAATCGATTTTAATATTCAATTGTTTTAGAATGTTAATATCTTTTCCAGCTTGTTTAATTTCACCTAATGAAAAACCTATGCCTTCTCTTGGATGAGCATCTTTTGAAGGACTTTTTACCTCAGCGATGATTTTTTGCTTTGTCTCCATTATTTAATCAACTATCTTTTAAAATGTAATTTTGATAAACTATTAAAATTTTTATTTTTTTCTATTTAGAGGTAGAAAGTAAATATTCTTTTCAAAATATTTTTCACATTTTAATAATTTCAAGCTGTTCTAATTTTTGTAAAATAGGGGTTATATCTGATTGCTTTTTATTTAGATTTCTTGAAATTTTTAGAGGAGAATTTGATCCAGTGCATTGTAAAGCAACCTCTAAATCAAATTCATCAATCATTCCCATAGAAAGAACCTTTTCAAGTACTCCTTTAACAATTAATAATTTTGGAAAAATTTCAGCAATACGACCGCCGATTGTAAGATTCTGAATATCAGCAATTAGAGTTTGGAATCTACTTTTGTCTGTTGTAGTCCTAAAATTTTTCAAATCAGATTGGTGCTTTTTCCAAAAACGGTTTGCGATTTTGTGAATTACATCTTCAATTTTCTCAGAATTATCATCAGCATCTGAAATTGAACAGAAAAGAATTCTTGATAATGGATGATAATAAATAAAAATTATTGAATCCTCAGATTGAAGAATCCTATCCATCTCATTTACTCTTCTTCCTTTAGACATCGCTTCTTGAATTACATCAATAGTAGTATTAATAGCATTAAAAAATCCTGTAAGTATATCATCTTGAACCTTCTTTAATTCTTTAAATGTGGATTCAACAAGTGATATTCCATTATCAGCATCAATTAAAAATATCTTATAAATCAAGACTAAAAAAAATAGAATTTATTTATTATATAAAAAATATAAAAATTCACCCTTTTATTCTTAATTTACAATTTTTTTATGGTTAAAATTAAAAATAGATAATATTTTTTCTAATATAACATATATCTAAGTTCTATGATTATAAGATGAAAGCTAAATATACCTTCGTTTTTTTATATTTAATTATTTTTCCTTCAATTAGTACAATTGGAATATCACTTTTGATATCTTCTAATACAATAACTGTAACTCCTCAACTTTCTGCTCCGATTAATGGAGTTTCCAATTTTCAAATTGCTCAAAACGTTTCATACCAAGTAGAGATGAATTATACATTAACCCACACTAAAGTAGCACCTCAAACTTATATTTTTAAAGTAGCTAGATTAAATGATCGTCAACCAAATTCACCATTGACCCCCTATTGCCCTCCCTATCAAATACTTGAGAGTCTTGAAAGCAATATTTCTAAGTGGGATGGAGGTGAGATTGAAGAGGGATTTAATGATAAATTTAACAATACCTATGATAGATTTAACGTAACATTAGATAATTCGGAAGAAATCACAGTGAATTATAAATATAATATAACTTTAAATGACATCTATTTTAATGATATTGATAGTGGTGATATAGGATCTTATAATCCAGGTGATGAGATACATACTTTATACAATGTTACTGAAACTTTTTATAATTGTAGTCATCCAGATTTAATAGCACGCTCAAATGATATAGTGGGATCGCTAACTAACCCTGTTGATAAGGCAAGGGAGATTTTTAATTGGATTGCTATAAATATTGAATATGAAGAACAAAACCAAGAAATAGGAGCATATGAAGCATATATTCAACGAAAAGGAGATTGCTCAGATATTTCAGATCTAATGATTACCCTCCTAAGAATTCAGAGCATACCTGCAAGAAAGGTTACTGGGTTTTTGATTAGTAGATATCCTTCACACCGTCCTACGGTCGATAATAAATATCTATTCGATCTTAATTATGTAGGAGCAACTGAAACTCAGTCATTTACAAACCAAATACTTGGACATGCATGGGTTGAATATTTTATACCCTCAATTGGCTGGATCGCGTGTGATCCCACTTGGAAAGAAGGTTATTTTAATGGAATTGACTTTCTTCGTTTTAATTTGAATGTAGGTGCTTGGTTTTACTTACCAGGAGCAACTCCACCATTTGATTATATTTCCGAATTCCCATTAGTTCCTTCTCCAGTATGTAGTGATCATACTGCTTATGACTTTCAATTTACGATTGAGGTAACTGTAATTGAAACAAATCTCAGACCTCCTGGTGAATTACCTTTAATTTTTGTTATTTTTACGATAGTAGGAGTAGGTGCTGTAACTACATTAATGTTCTTACTAAGACGCAGAGGAGGAAAAAAGTTAATTCCCTATTATGATAAATAAAATAATTTCTTTATTTTTTTTTAAATGTACGTATGAATTAAATCAATAAGAGCTTTCGAGAATTCTGGTAAATTTTTTTCGATTTTTTCAATTTCAAAAGATTTTTCTAAGAACAGTAATAAGTACAAATTATATTTTTCAATAGTAATTTTTTTAAAAATTACTTCCATAGATTCATCCGCGATACCAGATGATACTATGAAATCCTGATCAAGTAATTTAAATTCTTCAAATGTTTTATACAGATTCTTATAATATGGAGCAATAATCTCAAAAAGTTTTCCAGAAATATCTGTTTTAGAAAAATTAGATAATATTAAACCGTTTTCATTAAGTAGTAAAATAGCATCTGAATTGGTTTTTTTCGCAAACTTTTTCAATTGATTTCTAAATAATTCACGATTTGGGCTTAATTGGGATAAACCAAAAGAGTATGCGGAAATAAGACTCCAATGATCAAAAATAGTTGTCTGAAAAATCTTAATAAAAAATCTATCAGAATTTTCCTTAATAGCATCCGCGATAATTTCTAAACTCTTAAATATTTCACCAGAACCCTTAAGATCCGGATCAAATTTATTTAAACAAACGACAATGGGGGGAAATTCATCTAATTCAATTAAGATTTTTATAATTTTACTAAATAAATCAAGTGCTTCCTCAACTCTTTCTACATCCTGAATATCAATGAAAAAAAACATTAAATCAATATTATACAAGTATACTTCACTTTGTTCAAGATATCTTTCTCTATATTTTTCTTGTCCCCCTAAATCCCATAAGGAAATTTGGGAATTTTGTTCATCGAAAATATTTTCCTCTGTCCTTTCAACGCCTTTTGTGGGCATGGATTTTATAATTTCAGAATATTTTCTTTTTATACCGAGCATAAAGCTTGTTTTTCCTGCTTTGTCTAATCCGGTAAGCAATATTTTCAATTGACGTTTAGTAGAAAAAGGATCTTTTAATTCTTTGGTAAATTCGATGAGTTCATTATGTAGCTCGTCAATAATGAGTTCTCGTTCATCCAAACTTTTATTGTACTGGATTTGAGTGGCGGCTTTATCCATGATAACTCTTAAATACTTCATATTTTCATAAAAAAATACTTTGTTATTTTCATCAATCAATACTGTAATTGTTGCTGCTAGAGCTTTACCACGAGCTTTATCATCAGGTATTAAGAAAAAATAAGTTAGTCCATTTAATTTTAAATCAGGAAAAGGAAGAATTCCAAAATAATTAACTCCTTCTGTTCCGATGCCATCTTGATAAGTAGAATCTCCCATTAATAAACTAATTGTTTTCATTGCGATTAAAAGCCCCGCTTGCTCATCCAAATCATCGGGCCAAAAAATCTTTGGTGATGGACCGTTTTCATCAAATATACTCAAAACTACTGCTTTGATAATATTCGATTTGGTCTCTACTTCTTCTTGTTTTGCTGGCTTCTGTTTTTTTTGTTTTTCTTTAGTTTTTGTCAAATAACCCACATTTATTTTTACATATTATGACTTATTAAGGTTCTATAGGTTTATAATTTTAAAATATTATAAAATCCTAATATCACTTTACTATTATCAAAAAAGTCATTCTTATTAAATACTTTTTTTACTGAACTATTTGATTTATTTAAGGATAAATTTTAAATTTGAAATCAATGAATCTTTAGAAATTTTAGTTAAGAAATCTTTAATAGTAACTTCACTATTTTTTAACTCCTTTAAGGATATATAGGTTATAGCTCCCTCATGTATATATTCATGAAAAGCTTCTTGAACTTTCACTCTTTCTAATAAGTCAATATCTATATCTTCACGGAAATGAACAGAGTTTGTATAATTATTATCTGTTACCATTTTTACTTCTTTTGGAAAATTTTTTGAATCTAATAGAGAAAATCTTTTTAAAGCTCTAACAGAAAGGTTTTCACTCAATATAAAATGAAGGTTATGGCTTTCTGATAATGCAAAACAAACTTGATTAATATCTTTTAAAATTTTTTTACCAAATTCAACAATTTCTAAGTTTTCATGAAGGTGATAATTAGTTAAATATTTTATCGCTTCATTTAGTCCTATTAGGCTTATTGATAACCCTTGGTTTTCAAATTGGAAGATGCTCTTTCCATTGATAATGGTTCCGCAAAAAGGTAAGTGTTTTGAATTTATTCTTTTCTTTATTATACCATATTTTTTTAACAAAATATTTGAGCATAAATTTAACTTAGATCTTAATAACTCTAAGAACTTATCCTCGTCTTTAGATATATATGCATATCGGGGTAAATTTAAACTTATATTTTGAAGTATACCATAATTAAGGTATTTTTTTTTAGAAGAAAATTCAAGTTTTTTGAAAAAATGAGAATTTGAGAGAAGATTTGAGAAATATATAGAATCTATTAATTTATTTTCATTCCAAATGTTTGGAAAAATATCTTCGATAAAATTTATGAAATTCTCATTGATTAATATGTTTAGTTTTGGTAAGGAAAGAAATGGATATTTCTGTATAATCTCTTTATAACTTAGTAGCAAGGCTTTAAAAAACTGAGTACATTGGTCATGATAATTTCCATAAATTTTATTGATTTTACCCCCTGAAATTATAGCAGGAGCGTCTTTAAGTTCATTGAAAGCACAAAACGATGTTTGAATTGATAAGGGAGATAATCCTCGTCCGATTATTAAAGGTAAAATATTATTTCCATAAATGAAACCTTGAATTTCTTTAATAATTTCTTGTTCTGGAAGATTTTCTAAATATGGTCCTAAGAAATTACTTATAAAATGTAAACCTTGGGTTCCATAAAACTCACTTTGTACCAGTTCTAGCCATTTATTAAGTTGAAAAAACGCAGATTTAAGAGAATTAGCAGGTTTATATTTAAAATATCTATTTAATTCTTTAATAGGAGGAAATCCATATCTTAAAATAAGTCGAGGGTCCCAAATTTGGCTACATGGTCTTAAAACAAAATAATGCAATCCATTTATATGGATATCACCTGATAGATGGGCTTTTGATTCCTCGTTTTTTAAGATTCTCAAGTGAGCATATTCTTCAGCGATTTGATTTGCAGCCCAATGATGTATTTTTTCTGGATTTATCCAGTTCTCCTGCTTATTTCTTGGTCCAATTTCTAGTATTTCTTCATAATCCATTAATGGCATTCCTATTCTTGTATATAATTTACGTTCATTCTCAAAATGCTCTTCTGAAAGAATTGAACATACAATTTCCCTAATATGAGGTCCAGAGAGAAATTTAATCCCTGAACTTATGATCCTTCTAACAACTAATTCAGTTATGTGTTTAGTATCTTTTTCACTCATTCCCGTTTCTTTTAAGATACTTTCAAAAATCTTAGATGGGTCAAATTCTGCTATTTTCCCTTCAGTTCTAAATACTTTTGGTAATAAATCCATAATTATTCCTTAAGTGCGTTTTAATTCGATTTTAGAAAATTTACATTGAGATACTATATCTTGACGGATTAAAAAAAAAAATTATTAACTGATTAAATTCATATAAATTAATTTTTCGATTTGATAAATATTCATACTCAAATTTATATCGCTTATTATTAATGATTTCTATTATATTAACTATTAAAAAATGCCCTAATTTTCACTTCTCTGTAATTCATTAGAATTCTTTTAGTCTCACTATGTTATTTTACTAAGTTAATCAAATTATAGTTATGAATATCAAATTTCATAATACGCTAAAGCAGTTTTATAATCAAATCTATAATATTTTAAAACATACAAATACAGATATTATCGAAGTGTGGTGTAATGTGTCTGATATTCCTTGCTTCAATAATTCTACTGAATCTGAAATAAGAGACTATATATTTAATTTTGATTTTATTTCACTTCAAAAGGGAAATTACCAAGATTATATAGTAATAAATAAAATTCTGTTTATAATAGATACGATTAATATTTTGAAGTATGATATTAGGACTTTATCTGAATTGTTGAATTATAATGCATTTGAGGGATTAATTGGTGAGATTCTTTGTAGAAATAATTACTTTACTATAAAAAACTTCAGATTTTCAGATAAATCTAATTATAAATCTATTACTGCTCAAAAGAGATATGAAATTGATATTATAGGTATATACTTAAAGTATGTATTACTAATTGATGCGAAACAGTGGAAACGGAAAGATTCTTTTAGTGCTCTCAATAACGCGGCAGATCTGCAATATAGAAGGGCTATTGCATTGAAAAAAAATCCTGAGGCCTTTTCACGAATTATCCAATGTTTATTAAATACGAAAACAAACCTAAAAAACCGATTACCTCTTTTAGTAATTCCAATGATGGTTACCTTGGAAGATAATAGCTTTAAATTTAATAGTAATCAAATCCCTCTTGTTTCTATATATGAATTGAATTCTTTTCTGCAAGAATTGAATAAAAACTTAATTTATTTTAAAACTGTCAAGATTAACAAAATTATTATACAAAAAAAGTTATTTTGAATTCAAGTTTTCTTGGTTAATTCAAATTGTTTTTCACTTTTGGATCCCTAAATATTCTTTTAGTTGTTTCTTAACAATATTTACTGCAAATGAAATTATTCCACTTTTAGTTTTTGGATGACTTAGTATTACCAAAATCATATCTTTAACACTAGGATTATCTTTGTCTATAGGGGCAAGATCCAAAATACCTTCTGAACCACGAACGGAAATAGATCTTAATTTACCTGCGTCTAAGCCTTCAATAATATCCGAACCCATCATTGAAAGATTCACTCCTATGGTAGCAAATAAAGAATCAGAGATTCGACCTGATATTGCTGATGCTAATATTGTTCCATCAGTCTTAATAATTGCGGAAGCTTCAATATTTAAATCTAATCTAATTAATTGTTTTAAAATATCATTCATGCTTGAAGGAGGTATAACTTCTTTATCTTTGATTTCTTCGGTTGATTTAGATTCGGGAATCTCTAGCTTCTTAACTGAAATTTTTTTAGAAAGGAAACTTAATACTTTAGTCATATCTTTTTCTAATGCCTTTTGTTTTAAAGCAGCTACATTACTATCAGTAGTTTCTAAAGGCTTTGGTGATATTGGAACTATTTGCTTTTTCTCTTCTTCGTCTAAAACCGAACTTTTAAGTTCAGAAAACGCATCAGATATTGTATTTGTATTATATGAAGGTGGTTGAAAACTTTTTCTTGCTTCCATAATAGAACTTCTGTAGGGTTGAGCGGGAATTTCTTGTAGAACATCTTTCTTCGGGACTTCAAGTTCTTGTTCTTTATTCGGAGGAATTTTGATATCAACATCGTCAAAAGAAGATTTCGGAATCTCCTGTAAATCCACTTCTTTATCTATAATAGGATCTTCAGTAGGGATTTCCTGGAGCTCCAATTTCTCTTCTTTAACATCTTTTGATCCAACGGATCTAGTTTGTAGTTGCTCAGTAGACTTCTGCTTTTCTTTGTTCTTTTTTTCGGTTTTGATTCTTTTCGATCTTGAACTCTTAGAACTTACAGGTAATAGCGCCCCACATGTCCTACAAGTAGTAGTAATTGCTTCATTATTTGTAGTTCCACAATTTTGGCATATAATCAATATACTATCTCCGCTATTTAGGTAATTTGAGCAATATCTTCATTCAATTCTATTATAATCAAAGTTAGATTATATTTTTATTTGTTTTATTCTATAAAATATAAGTACAAATCTGATTTTATTAATGTTAGTAATAAGAAAATCAAGATACACAGTATTCAATCAGAATTATAGAATTTTCTATCCTCTTATTTATACAGAATTTCTTTAAGTAAATTTGCAAAAGATTCGAGATCTTCTTTATGAAATACGGGATCTTCCTTGAGTAGTAATAAATAATATGGAGTCGATTCTTTCTTTAATGTAATTTGTTTGAAAATGAAATTCTTCCCAAAACGCTGGACAATCATCCGATTCTCATATCGTTCTTCTACTCCAGTATATTGAAATGAATCATTAAGTGTGAGAAAATATGGCGTACTAGCTGTTAGTAGGTGCCTCGTTTCATCATCCTTATAGTAAGAACCAATGATTAAGGAATTATCATCAATTACAACAACGCCTTCTGATTCTACTTTTTTAGCAAACTCAACAATTGTCTTTTCTATCAATTCTGATTTGGGATATAAGCTTAATAATATTTCAGACATAGCAGCAATAATTGAGCCAAAATCATAAATGGATGTTTCATAATAATAAATTTCTTTATACTTGGTAGCTCTTAATTTATCTTTTAAATCAATTACTACTGCTTCCATCTCATTTTGAGCACTTCGTCTAAGGGCAGGATCATATTTATGTAGAAATACATATATTGGAGGTTCAATATCCAATTTTTTAAACTGTTCGATAACATCCTTAAAGTAACTTATCGCTTCAGCAATTCTTTGCTTATTTTGAATATCAATTACATATATTGCAATTTCTGTACCTTCAAAATATTTACCAGGGTTTTTTAGATAAGCTATTCGATAAGCCAGTTGACCCCCTAAATCCCATTCTGCTATTTCTTTTCCCAGAAAATCAAAGACTCTTCTTTGAGCACCTCTTGTAGGAGATAAGATTGCAATTTTTGAAAATTCTCTTTGAAGTGAGAGAATTATGCTAGTTTTTCCTGCGTCGTCGAGCCCCGTGAACATAATCTTTGAGACTTCTGGTTTAGGCGGTTCTTCCTTTTTCAAATAAAGAATGGATTGCTTTATATTTTTTTCCACAGTTAAATTTCACCTACTTTAAGGTTATAAAAGTAATTGGTATATAAATATATTCTTTTTGTAAGATAAAAAATTATAGCATTCCTTATTTAGATTTTGCATTATAAACTAAATTGTAAAGAAATAATAAAACTAATAATACTCCCGTTTTTAGAAATATTATGCGGGAAATAAACAAAGTCAAATATTATGATGTTTTGGATATAGAAAAAATGTTCACAAGCGGAGAAACTGAGGAAAGTATCGAGATCTATTTTGAATCTGGAGAGTTAAAAGGCATAAAAATTGAAGAAAAATGGTATGCTACAAAAGAAGATATTGTAGATTTTGTTAATCAAAAGGAAGGAACAAATTATTATTTTACTCACCCTCAAGAAATTAATCTTAATGACTATAATTTCAAAGGAAGGATTTTAGATATAGGTGGTGGAGGAGAGGGTATAATAGGGCAATTGAAAGGCCTCAATGTCGTTTCAATCGATTTTAGAAAAAGTGAACTCGAAGAAGCTCTTGAAGCAGGAGATAATGAGAGCCTTAAAATCATTATGGATGCGAAGGATTTAAAATTTCTTGATAATACATTTGATACTATAACTGCGTTTTTCTCAATTATGTATATGCCTAAAAATGATCATAAAACTATATTTAAGGAAGTTTTTCGAGTACTAAAAGAAGAGGGAGAATTTTTAATATGGGATCCAATTATAACTAAAAAAATAGATAAGAAGAAAGATTTGTTTGCAATTTTAATGAAAATTCAAATCAAAAATAAAGAAATAATTACAGGTTATGGCACACGCTGGAATAAAGAACAAGATATTGGTTATTTTATTGAATTATTACAAGAAATAGGTTTTAAAACGGTAAATCAAAAGGTAGAGGAGGAATATTTTTTTCTAAGGCTGCAGAAAATTTAGAAATTATTCGATAGACTAATATCATCTTGCTTTCTTCTATCTTTAAAAAGAAAGTTTATTTTCTCTATAGCCTCTTGAGGGGTTTTTACGCCATAAATCATATCAGATCTTCGGTCATCTAATTTTTGATTGGCAACTTTTGAGGACCAACCATCCACATCTGTCAATGCTACAATTGGTTTTAGATATATCCAAGCAAATGAAATTTCAGACAAAGTACCAGCTTTACCACTTATTGCTAAACAGACATCACCTGTCAGAACGACAATAATGTTTCTCGCTTGCGAAAAGGGAACAGGAATAACTAAATCTACGTATTTATTAGCCATTGTTTTCTCTGCAGAAGGAATTATACCTATAGTAAAACCCCCCTCTTTTTTAGCGCCTTTGCAAACTGCCTCCATTACGCCTGAAAGACCACCACACACTATAGCATAGTTATTTTTTGCGATTAATCTACCAATTTCAATAGTCTTTTCTCTTAGATCATCATTAATTTCACTTGCTCCAATTACACTTACTACACCGTTAATTTTATTTTTAAAATCAATACTCATATTATTCCTACTCATCTTTATTAATTTTAAATTTGAATATTTTAAAAATATTTAAAATTTGATAACATCAATGGAGTTTTTACCGTCGTTTATTTTCAAAAGATTCTTTTGCTCTATTATTTTACCAATTACTTGAGCGTTCATTTTTTGTTCCTTAAAAACTTTGATTGCTTTATCAGAATTATATTCTGGAGTTGATACTATAAAAGAAGTAGTTAAATACATTTTAATATAAGTTTCTAAATCATAATTACTATCTATCAAAATTTGAGGTATTTTAATATCATTAACAGTTATATTAGCCCCAACTTCTGAATATTTAATCATTTGTAATATTGTCCCAAAAATTCCTCCGTTAGAAACATCCTTTGAAGCGTTTGCTAGATGTCTCTTTGCTAAAATATTCATAGCTCTTCTTTTTGTAAGAACTTCTTCTGACGATTTAAATGTGGTTGTATCATAATATAATTTACTAGCTTTACCTATTTTTCCATCAAAATCAACAACTAATAAAACATCATCATTAATCTGAGCTCCTCCAGCAGAAATATAATCTCTCTTATTAATTCCACCAATCATAGTAGAACTTAACTCGAAGCACTCACTTCGAACATTAGTATGGCCCCTTATAATAGGAACTTGGAATTTATTTGAACCTTCACAAATTCCCATTAAAATTTCATTACATAATTTAGGATCTTTAACTGAAATAATAATACTTGCAGCTAAAGGTGTGCCCCCACATGCGTAAATATCATCAACACTTACCAGGATCGAACTAAATCCTGCTCCAAAAGGAAAATTTTCAATAAATGAGGTACGTATTCTATCTGTTGTTACTAAAACTAATTTGTCATTATCTTCTATTGATGCTGCATCTTCTCCAATATCGGTAAAAATTTTTGAGCTTTTAAAAGAGTGGTTATCTATATATTGTACAATAGGATTGATTTCTTTTTTTTCTATGATATACTGGTTATTCTTAATGCTTTCGGCGATTTTTTTAAGAAACATCTATATTTAAATATAAAGCTATTAATAATTAACTTTACTTAAATTAATTTAAGAAATTTAATATGTAAAATTCAAAATAATTCATCTAGTAGAATGGAAGAATTACTTAAAACTTCAATAGTTAAGGGTTTTATATTCAGTGTATATGGCGAACTAGGACCTACGCCAATTTATACTTTCCCTAATTACGTTACCGAGAAAGAATTAAAGGAACTTAATATGGATGGGAAAAACCAAAATGATCTTATTTTATCTTATCGAGATATAACTCAAATTTCTATAAAAAACTTAAGTCTATTTATTAGCGATAAAATTATTTATGAGGAGAAAGATCTTCAAAAAATTCAATATTTTGCTATTCTACCTTATCCTGATTTCAAAACTACTTCACTCACATATTTCCATTTTATCAGAACTGATGATGATCATACACAAGTACCTACAGCATTTTCAATATTGGTTGAAGAAAATAAACGTAGTTTTCTATATAACAATATAAATCGAATTAAACCAATAGTTTATGAATTTTTTAATATTTTCGATAAAGAAATGAGTGATTCATATCCTCCACGTGAAGAAGTAGAATCTAAATTTCAAGATCTTCTCTCAAATATAATTGAAATTGAGCACAGTCCCTCTACTCCAATCACTACACATAGAAAGATGAAAATCTTATTTGCCGGTTTAGATGATTCAGGTAAAACTAGTTTCCTTTTATCTGTTGATCGTAAATATAGTAAATTGATTGGGTTAAAACCTACCGCTGGGGCTAGTATTAAATCTATTGAAGCTTTAGGTGCAACAATTTTTCTATGGGATTTAGGAGGCCAAAAACGATTTCGAGAGAAGTATATTGACAAAGCAGAAATATATTTATATGAAGCAGATTTAATGTTTTACTTTATTGATATCAAAAACAAAGCTAGATTTGATGAAAGTATTGAATACCTTCAAAATTTAAAAGATGTTCTTAAAGATTTCAATCAAGATACACCTATAGTTTATATAATGTCAAAAGGGGACTCAGATATCTTAGAAAATGAAGAAATCCAAAATAATATTGAATTTATTGAAAGTAAATTAAGGGAAATTAACCAGAATCAGCATCTAGAGATTTATATAACCAGTATTTTTCAGATATTTACAATCTTACGTGCTTTTTCATCAGGAATCTCAAAGTTAAGCCCTAATAGAGATTTAATAAATCATAATCTAAAGAATTTTTCATTAATAGCAGAAACCTACTTAACACAACTTTTAAGTGTCGATGGACTAGTACTTGCTGACTATTATAGTAACCAGGCAATGCAATTAACCAAAATCCCAAAATCGGAGGTAATTAATGTATTTGAAGTCTCAGCACCTCAATTCGCCGTTCTTTTCAAAATCTTTGATAAGTTCAAAGCTTTAAAGCAAGATGAAGCAGTCTTTAAGGTAGCTAACTCAGTTATTATTTTTCAAAGAATTCAAATTGAAGATAATATCATGTTCTTCTTATTCTTAGTTGATGATGAAAGGAAAAGGGACAAGATAAAAAAAGAATTATCCGCATTTTTAAAGTATACCGAGGATCTATTATTAAGATATATCGCTTAAAAAATGGCTTGTAGTGGAGTTCTATCAGATATTTTATTCCTTTTAACTCGTTTTTGGAAATAAGAATTTACACCTGAGATTAAAGAGACGGCAGGTATAACACATTTTGCAAACTTTATTGGCCCAAACAAAATAAAATCGCTTGGTGCGGAAGCACAGTAAGTCATAATAGAAGCAATTGCTCCACATCGAGCTACATCACCAAATTTCTTAATAAAATTCCATCCATATATTGCGTTCGCGGGAGCAAAACCACTAGGTAACCCTAATTCTTTTTTGATTAATCCTGTTGTCTCAAAATTAATGCTTATAGAAGGTAAGTCTAGTACAGCTGTATCTACAATAATATTTTCAATATTTGCTTTTTCTGCTTTAGGAATCAATTTATCTTTTAAAAACTTTAACTTTTGGTTTGGAAATATATATCTATTTCCAAATGTTAATAAAACAGCATTTTTTACTCCAATTTTCTTTAATTCTTCTAAATTTTCTTCTGTTGTATTTTCATCGATGCTGTTTAAAATAGCTCGCTCTAGAAGTCCTATTTCCCCTAATCCTTTCATAGCCGGAATTCTTGATGAATCATTCAAACCATCAACTAAGAATGGATATTCCACATTATCTGCGATATATTCACATTGTTTTATTAAAGCGTCTGGATAAGAGCCAACAATATCAATTACTCCCTGTAATTTGGTATCCTCAATTATTTCAGTGTAATCATTTAATTCTTTTTCGAGAATAGCTTTATCAAATTCACCTGTTTTTTCGTCCAATAAAGCAGCGTGTTTTCTATAAAAAACGGTTGCGATCATAACAATTGGATTTTTTCCAGGTTGACCACCAAATGTTACATTATCAACTTGGATTTCTTTTTGATCTGTTTCAATATCTAACATAATTTAATGAAAAAATAATGATTTATAAACACTAATGTTAAAGAACAGTTAAAATTTATTACGTTTCCTGTTTAAACGGTTTGTCTTGCATTAATAAGGCAATGAAGGTGGACACGTCATTAGATGATATTACTAGATAATCTCCATCAATGCTATAACCAAATTTCTCCGACCATGTTGAAATTTCTCTAGAAAAATTCTTCTTGTCAATCCTTAATACTTTACGCATTATCTTTAATTCAACTTTATTTGTTTGTGTTACCAGGTCTTTTACTTTTTCTTTCCTCTTCTGCTTAATAGGCTCGCTTACAAGAGTTCCTATATAAATTATTGATAAAATAAATTCTGGAATCCATTTATGCATTAATAATACGATAATTGCTGCTATAAAAGAAGACGCTGCTGATATTGATACGTGTATATCATTCCATTCATAACCGATATAATATAATTCTAATTGGATTAACATACGGATAATATTTACAATATAAAAAATACCTGAAGATACAATAAGGGCTTTCGTTTTTCTCCATATTATATCTTCTTTAGTATCTCGATCTTGACTATGAGGTGTGAAAAGGATTATCCCCACAAAAATACAAATTGCTTGGATTCCTGTACAAAATGTTTCAAAGTATATCGGCGCTTTACCTGGAATGTAAAATCTCCAATCATAAATTCCAGTAGGGGCGTATTGAGCTTCTGCACCCATATTAAAAAAGATATTTAAGAAATATACCGTCTGTTTGACTACTATCTCATGAAGCCAATACATAGGCCTCCAATCAAAGAATATATAAATTAAATAGGCTGAAATTGGTGCTGCGATTGCAAATAACAATAAGGATCGAATTGAAAAAATATATTTTCTTTCATTATATTCAATAATTGGTTTTTTAATTCTATTTATTTTTTTAAGTATTTGCATCTAGGTCATCTCCCTTATCATTTATGTGTCTTAAATAATAATGAAATCTATCTAGTATTACATAGTTAAGAATAATTAATAATGGAATCATTATAAGTGGAAACATTATAAATCCAAGATTCATAAAACTGACTGCCTCTAATAGAGGAATTGTTAAACCGATAATAAATGCGAAGAATAAGTTAATTGTAAGCAATATCCAGATAAATATTTTTTTCAATGTTATTTGCTTCATGAGATATGCCAAAAAAATCAATTATAAGAGTAGAAATTTAGCTTAATTAAAAATTTTTATTAGAAAGGTAAAATCGTCAGCCTATTTAATTTTGATTGTTATAATATTTCTGAGAGCAGTTTAAAATACAAATTTATTATTAATTTCCAAATATCGTTCCAAGAATATTTATGATTGAGAAAAACGGAAGAATTATAATTAAATAGAATGTCAACTTAATAACTAAATGAAATAACTTTCAACTAATAACATTTTAGGAGTCCATTGATGAATACTGACCTCGCTTTAGAGGATCGTGGTAGAAGTTTAACCTACACTATTCAAAATATAGTTGCTAAAACTTCTCTTAATCTGGGAAAAATTATTGATCTAAATAAAGTTTCTGAAGAATTACAAAACACAGAATATAATTCAGAACGTTTTCCTGGACTTTTTATTAGAGAAAACCATCCAAAATGTGTCATAATTCTTTTTAAGAATGGAAAAATGATACTAACTGGTTTAAAATCATTTGATCATGTTAAAATAGCATTAAACCGGTCGATTTTAAAACTCAACGAAATTCTTGCGAGTAATATTAGCCCAAATTCAATTCATCCCAAGATAGTCAATATTGTATTGACTGCCAACTTTTATAACAGAATTAATTTAGATAGAGTCTTGTTAAAACTACCAGATACCATTTATGAACCAGAAGTCTTTCCGGGGTTAATTTATCGGGCTAATAGTCCAGTAAAATCCGTTTTTCTGATATTTAGTACCGGTAAAGTAGTTTGTACAGGAATTCATAAGAAAAAAGATATTGAACCTGCATTAATGAACCTTGGACGCATGTTTAATGAAGAAAAGTTTTTCATGCCATCATGAAGTGGTGATGTTATTTTTATAAGAATTAAATAAGATTTTTTTTCTAGATTGAATTCTTTTTTCTCAAACCAATATTCAGAATTATATATTAAGTGAGTATTCAAATGGTTGATGAAGAAGGAAATGTTCAAACTCCGGAAGAAAGCGAAGTTAAAGAAGGAGAGGATACTGAAAAAGAGAAATCGAAAGCGAAATTTACGTTTAAATGCACACGATGCGATGACTGTTGTGTTGCGAGAGGCCCAATCCCTATAACCTTTTGGGATTTAGAGCTTTGGGCACGAAATGGAGTCGTTGCTAATTTTATGCCATATTTAGATATTTACAACAAACCTGATGGAGGAATTGATTTGATTCTAAAACCACTGCCCCCACCTCCAGAAGAAGGTGAAGAAAAGAAGGAGCCAACAGATCCATTTGGTGCAGTTCCTATTGAAGAGCTACTTACTGTAAAATGTCCTTTGTATAATAAAGATGACAAAAAATGTTTGGTTTATGATAATCGTCCATTAAGTTGCCGAACATATCCACTTGAGTTTGATGGGAAAAATTTTATTGTCGTTGATGCTGATTGTCCTGGAATTGGCGAAGAAGGAATGACTCCCGAAGAATTAAAGGAGATGCGAGAAACAGCAAAGACAATGCATTATGAGTTAACTCGAATGAGAATTGCATTACCAGTACTAAATCAGATGCTCTCTCAAAAGATAATGATGGATTTAATGCGACAAAACATAGAAGCTATGAGTAAAATGTCTGATGAAGACAAAAAGGCTTTAGATGAAATATTTAAAAAAAGCAGAGAAGAACAATAAAATCAATTTTTATTTTAATTTATTCTATTTTAAGTATTAATCATGAAAGAACTAAAGGTAGGAAAATCAATTATTAGCTTAGTTCAAGGAGATATCACAGAATTAGATACTGACGCAATCGTAAATGCTGCTAATGCTCAACTTATATTAGGGGGAGGTGTAGCTGGAGCCATTAGGAGGAAAGGAGGTCCAAGCATTCAAGAAGAATGCGATAAAATTGGTGGTACCTTTGTAGGGGGGGCTGTTATAACAACTGGGGGAAATTTAAAATCTAAATATGTTATTCATGCTGTAGGACCAAGAATGGGGGAGGGAAATGAAGATGATAAATTAAAAAACGCCACTATTAATTGTTTAAAATTAATGGATGAAAATAAGCTTAAAACAATAGCATTTCCCGCCATTTCAACAGGCATTTTTGGATATCCTATTGATAGATGTGCCAAAATTATGATTACAACAACAAAAGAGTATTTACAAAGGGAAACTCAAATTGAAGAAGTGATCTTTTGTCTATTTACTGTTTCTGATTTTGAAGTCTTTGAAAGGGAGTTAAATTAATCAAGTTTAGACGTTACTTTTTTTATTAAGGTTTAATTTATAATCAGAAGAATAATTACTATTATTTAGAGAAATTCGTATAATTCCAATTCTTAGGAGTTTCTCATTACTATGAATGATTTTAGATATATTAAGTTCTTTGAGGATGTTAGAGTTGGGGATGTACCTCTTGTAGGAGGGAAAAATGCATCTTTAGGAGAATTATTAAGTTTTGGAATCTCGGTTCCTCTTGGCTTTGCAATAACATCGGAAGCATTTGATTATGTGCTGAATACTAACTTCTATACCATTAAAGAAAAAGAAGTTTCACTTCGAGAGTTAATTGCGAGAGATATTAACAAAATATCGGATGAATTGAAGTCAGAAGATATTAAAGCAGTTGAAAAAGTTGATAAAATCTGTGCAAACATTAGATACGTAATTGAACAGTCAAAAATTCCGGACTCCTTAGCAGATGAGATTTTAGAGGCTTACAACAAATTAATTGAAAAAATTGGAGAAGAATCTACATTTGCAGTAAGAAGCTCTGCTACAGCAGAGGATCTACCTGATGCTTCATTTGCGGGACAACAAGACACACATTTAAATATTTCAGGAGAAAAAGAAATTTTAGAATATATATTGAAGGATATGGCCTCAGTCTTTACTACAAGAGCTACAATGTATCGAGAACGAGCAGGTTTTGATCATTTTGGGGTAAAACTCTCGGTAGGAGTCCAAGAAATGGCAGGTGGTCGAGGCGGTGTAAAAGCTTCAGGAGTGATGTTTACTGAAGATCCCGATTCGGGCAATCCAAATGTGGTTGTTATTAGAGGTACATGGGGTTTGGGAGAATTAATTGTACAGGGTGTAGAAAAAGGGGATGAGTTCATTGTCTTCAAACATGATCCTAAACAACTTAGAATAATACGTCATGAACTTGTAAAAAAAGAAAAAATGATGATCTTTTCAAAAGGAATTGAAAAAATCGGAACTGAAGTAGTCAGCGTCCCTCAAGAAAACCAATTGAAATTCTGTTTGACTGAAGATGAAGTTTTAACTTTAGCGGAGTATGCTCAAAAAATTAGAGATCATTATGAAAGGAGGATGGATATTGAATGGGCGGTTGGAAATAATGGGAAAATTTACATTGTCCAAGCTCGTCCAGAAACAGTTCATAGCATTAAAGGTGACGTAGAGGAAATCTTTTATCTTTTAGAAGACCCAAGCAAATTGAAAGAAGAAGGGTTATTTGTTGAAAACACTGGTATTGCTATTGGGAGAAGAATTGGATATGGAAAAATTAAAATAATTGAGACCATAAACGATGCGCATCTTTTACGAGAAGGTGATATTTTAATAACTGAAGAAACTAATCCTGACTGGACTTCATATATGCAGAATCTAGGGGGTGTAATTACTGAACGAGGTGGCCCTACATGTCACGCTGCTATAGTTTCAAGGGAATTAAATATTGCATCAATTGTAGGAGCAGATAATATTGTCCAGATTATGAAGGAAAAAGAAAGAGACGATATAGATTTTATAACAATTGATTGTAGCGAGGGTGAATCAAGGATTTGGTTAAAAGATGTTGAATATGATTATGATACAATTGAATTTGCGAAACTCCCTCAAACAAAAACTAAGGTATTAGTGAATTTGGGGATACCAAAGGGCGCATTATCTTCTGGGAAATATCCTGATGGAACAGGCTTAGCAAGATTAGAATTCATAATTAATGATGAAGCCCAAATTCATCCAAATGCTCTAATAGATTTCGAAGCTTTAGTGATGAGATATGATATCTTGTTAGATCAAAGAAAAAAAATTGAAAATATTAAAAAAAGTGATTTATATCATAAAGATCCATTCAATCGAGAAATTTTCAAACTGAAACAAACATTAGATAAAATTAGATCTCTTACGGTTGGTTATGATGATAAAGAAGAGTTTTATATTGATAAATTAGCTGAAGGAATTGCTACTATCGCAGCAGGAGTATGGAAAACATTACCAGATGGAACTCTTGCTGAATGTGTAGTAAGATTATCAGATTTTAAAACTAATGAATATGCGAATCTAATTGGGGGTTGGATTTATGAAGGTGATGAAAATAATCCAATGATGGGCTTTAGAGGTGCTTCTCGGTATGTTTCTAATGAATTTCAGCAAGCTTTTATTTTAGAATTAAGAGCAATTAAAAAAGCTCGAGACTGGGGTTTAAAAAATGTGATTCCTATGGTACCTTTTTGTCGTTCTGCTGAAGAAGGTAAAGCAATAACCCAGATAATGGAAACCGAAGGTTTAATTCGTGGAGAAGATGATCTAAAAGTCTATGTAATGGCAGAAATCCCCTCAAATATTATCTGTGCTGATTTATTCTGCCAATATTTCGATGGATTTTCCATAGGAAGCAATGATCTTACCCAGCTGACTTATGGTGTGGATAGGGATGGGTCTAAACTAATTCCCATAGCAAAAGATTATAAATATACAACTAATAGCGAAGCTATACGAAGATCTGTTAGTCATTTGATAAAAACTGCTCATCAAAATGGAAAAAAGGTTGGAATATGTGGTCAAGCTCCTAGTGATGATCCTGATTTCCTTCGATTTCTTGTGAGAGAAGGTATTGATTCAATATCATTGAATTTTGATACTTTTGCCAGTGGAAGAATGAATACATGGAGAACAGAAATTATTGAGGCTAAACTCAACGAAGTCAATAAAGCTCAATCTTATGAATTCCTTAATAAATGTGATAATTTGATCGAGATAATTCGAATTCCTCGAGGTAAACTCCGTAATATGGTGAGAAAACAAGGTAAAAATGTAGATCAAAACCTTCTCGATTCAACAGAGCAATTTGATAAAATATTCAACATTATTCAAAAAATCTCATATGACTTTGTTAATGAAATTGATCAAGGCAAGATCCAAGATTTTGATAATTTTTTCCAGGAATATCAAAGTCAAATTAAGAAATTTGATGAAGAAATCCCTAATTTAAAACGACAAATTCGTGAATTTGGAATCTACTAAATAGCAATTTAAAATCCAAAAAATTAAAATTAAACAAAAAATTTTACAAGTTAAATTTCCTACTTATTAAATACGCTTTTTTGGTGAATTTTTTATGCCACGGGCACTTACAGATGAGGAAAAACAAGCTTTTGAAAATGTTGAATACCTTCTAAACGGTATGATAAATGATCGTAGTGTTCCTCGCAATATTAAAAGAATTGCACAAAGAGGTATTAATGAACTACATAGGGAAGATGAAACTCCTGGCGTTCTTGCTAGCAATGTAATGTATATGGTGGATGATTTATCGCAGGACCCGAATATTCCATTCCATGCGCGTACAACCATTTACCGAATCATTTCAATCTTAGAGAAAGTTAAAGATTAGTTTTTGTACAATCAAGTAAAAATTGTAAAATTTAATCTTAAGATATAAATAACCCAAATTTAATTTTATATTTAATAGTAAAGATTGAATATCAAATAATTTTAGTTTTTGTAATGAACGAGGTAATTTATTCTCTATTAATAATCCTTATGCTTTTAAGGTTTATTGGATTAATCGTTTGTGCAGAATATTATTTTAATACAAAAAAGAAAATTTTCTTAATCATGTCCATAGCATGGTTATTATGGATATTTGCGGTGATATTTGCTATATTTTCTGATCTTTCCGAAATAATACTTTTTCTTAATGTAGTATTTGCTTCTTTAAGTTCAATTTTAATGATGCTTGGATTGGTTTTTTATTTTCTTGAATTTCCTTTAAAAATTGTCTTTCTCCTCATTTTTATTGAAGTTTTTGTTTCAATTGTTTTATATCTTTTTTTTGGGCTACTTTTATCACTCAGTTTTTCAAATTTAATAAATTACATTGCTATATTTGGTGCTTATTTGATTCCGCTTATTAATAGAAAAAGGTTTAAAGAAGTTTTGGGTAAAGCTACTAGATGGTATTATTCACTTATAATAATAGGTGTATTATTTATACCATTTTCTTTATATTTTGCATCTAAGGGCTATAGCTTTGGATTATATGATTCAAATAATATAATTGACATTATTATAAACTATTCAATAGCATATCTAACTACATTTTTAATATTAATAATGATCATGAACGTCGAGAACGTCATTTCCACAAGGGAAAAATTTGTACTGAAGGATGAGTATTCTCATAGTCTAGGGAATATCATGCAAGCATTATATTCTATAACAGATATAATGGATAACAACGAACTTGATGATAAAAAACTTCAAAACTTAAAAAAGCTTCATAAAGAGAAATTAAATGAAGCTAGAAAGTTAATAAAAGAAATTCGAAAATTATAACTCATAAGCTGAAATGTATTAATAATCCAAGAATGAAATTAGATTCTCGGGATTATTTAATAATGGAGATAATAATTTATCGAATTAATTCAATTTTAGAGAAAGTTAAAGATTAATTAATTTTTAATTCGCTTTAAGTTCGAAACTGACCCAAGTTAATATTCTCTCGTTTTTCCATATGATTTATTAGTAGAGACACCTATATAATTAACAATTACAAATGATATTATTAGCATAAAATAACACTTTAAAGTGGTGAAATTTAAATTTGATAACAGACATTAATGGTTGGATTGATGGTATCACTGCTTCCGGAGTGGTGATCTTGGGTGTATTATTTGGTTTATTCTTTATTTATAGATCCAGAAAAACAAAAGCTAAACTTCTTTTATATTTAGGTTTAGCCAACATGTTCGCAGGGCTTATGTTCTTAGGGGTCTTTTTAGATTTTCTATTAGTTCTTTTTATTCAACAGAACTTGCCTAATAATGGGATCGTCGCTATTTTATCTTATATTTGGTTTGCACCAGCAATAATTACAGCAATGTATATCGGAGCAGAATTATTAATCCCAAAAATGAAAATTTATATTGTTCTAATTATTTTAATTATTTCAATAATCTTTGAAATTGTTGTGCTTTCTAATCCCTTAGGTTCTTTTAATTTTGTTCCTACACCCCCCACCCCTCCGCCAAGTAATTTAATTGATTACAACGTAAATTTAAATAGTCTTGGAGGGTATTTAATGGGGGGGTTATTAATAGCTGTAATAATTTTCTTAGGAATCGGGTTTTTATATAAAGGTATTCAATCTTCAGGAGTTATTCGAAAGAATTTTCTATATCTTTCAGCGGGATCATTATGCTTTTGTATTTTTGGATTGTTAGAGGGATTAACCGCTCCGGGATTTTTGGTGATTGTAGTGAGAATTGGATATCTAAGTAGCTTTTGGTTTATGTATATAGGATTAAAAACATAATCTATAAAATTTTTTTTTCAGCAATTATTATTTATATAAAAAAATTATATTATTAGTTAAAAGCAAAAAATTTACAGATTATCAACATAATAATACCAGTTCTTCAAGAAAAATTTCATGTAATTATGTCACATCAAATTATAAAGGGTATTGCTTACGTTCAGATGGATGATGAGGTTGGACCTAATCCATTTGCCTGGGTTCCTGCTAAATTTACTCAAATGGAACTAATGCATATTAGCATAAAAGCCTTAACTGTTTTAACTGGAGAACAAGGGCTTATTCCAGAATCATTAGTAATCCTTCCCTTTACTTCAATGAATTTAAAAGGATTAATTAAATACATTAAATGGGATGATGAATCTAGGCGTGGGGGAATAGGTCAATCTGCTTTAGTTTTGCTTTTTCAAGAACAACACGATGTAATTTTTTACAAATATATTAATGAACTCTCAATTCCTTTTAATAATCTCACTCCCTCAATAATAAAGCTAGAAAAAGCAAGGTCCACAAGAAAAGAATACATTGATGTTCTCGAACATCTTGAATTTAATATTTCAACCCTTCTAGAGGAATTAAAATTACAAGAAACTACTCAACAAGAGAGTGAGGCATTTCCAACTCTAAAAATCGTGGATCGAAGTCTAATAGACTATCAATTTAAAATCATAATTTGTGGAGATCCCAACGTCGGTAAAACTTCATTAATTTTACGATATACCGATAATGCTTTTAGGAGAAATTATGTACCTACTTTAGGAGTTATGGTATCAGACAAAATCTTTAAAATAGATGATGTTGTTATCCAATTAACATTATGGGATATTGGAGGTCAACAAAAGTTTCAAACAATGAGGCAACAGTTCTATCGTGGTTCTGACGCTGTATTTCTCGTTTTTGATTTGACAAGAGATGAAACATTTAATAGTTTACCTAAATGGTTTTCAGATGTCGTCGAACAGCTAAAAGATCGTGGAGAAGAATTAATAGGTTATATTATAGCAAATAAGAAGGATTTAGTAGAAGAGAGAAAAATAACTCTTGAAAGCATCGAAAATTTAGCCAGCGAATTAGAATTAGGTTTTTTTGAAACCTCCGCACTAAATGGTGAAAATGTACATGAAGCATTTTCTACAATTGCTAATTTGTTATATAAATCACGTCTATGATTTCCTTCATATCTTACTTCTTAGACCGTTTCAATCTCACAAAATAAGTAATATTTCTCTATATTATTTATATGCAGTTTTATTCTATTATCTTACTTCATTTTTCTTAAGATGACAAAAATGGTGGATTGTAAAAATTTATTAGGTTGTATATTTTTTAACGATAAGATGGTCAACATGCCAGTAACGACCGAAATGTTTAAACAAACTTATTGTAAAGGGGATTATAATATATGTGCAAGATTTGTTGTGGCTTCAACATTGGGGAAAGACAATGTGCCTTTGGATCTGTTCCCAAATCAAAGTGAAAGAGCAAATAAACTGATTTCATCTATATAAAAAAACAATATTTTTCTTCGTGAAAGTTCGCTTTCACGATCTTCTAATTATAAGAACAAAAGAACTTACGATTTACAAATTTTTAATAGCTTGAAGTTTTTTTATTTATTAAACAGATTTATTCTCATACATTCCCATTTCTTTCCCAATAATGCTCTCAGATATAATTAAAGCTATTGTTTACACGGAACTCAATGAAGGCTCAGGTCCTAGCCCGGTACTTTGGAATCCTCTTGATTTATCTGAAAAGCTTCGTATGTCGGTTGCAATTAAATCTATTACAATGCTAACAACCGATCAAGGGGTTGTACCCAGGTCTGCTGTCATAATGCCTTTTCCCTCATTCAATTTAAAAGGTATTGTAAAATATATAGAAAGGGAAACAGATAGCTTTAAAGGAGGTACAGCATTATCAACAATAACTCTGCTATTTGATGAGGCAGATGACGTCATTTTTTACAAATATATAGATTATCTTGAGTCAGCTTTCAATAATTTTTCAGAAAGAATTATAGATCTTAAGTCGAATGGAGCTACAACTAATGATATTTTCTATGAGATAAATAACCTCAATCTCAGAATATCAGAGATTTTAAATGACTTACAAAAAAAAGAGAAACCAACTTCAGAATCAGAAGCATTTCCTGAAGAAGACTTGGAGGAAGAATCAGCAGTTGTATATAATTTTAAAATTGTGGTTTGTGGAGATCCTAGTGTGGGAAAAACTTCAACTATCTTAAGATTTACTGATGATGCTTTCGCGAGAACCTATATTCCTACTTTAGGGGTCAATATATCTGAGAAAAATGTAGAAATTAACAAAATTAAAGTAAAACTTATCTTATGGGATATAGCAGGGCAAATTAAATTTGAAGCTATGCGTAGACATTTTTATAAAGGAGCAGAAGCTGTAATCTTTATTTTTGACCTCACAAATCGAAAATCTTTTGAAAGTATTCCAAACTGGTACAAAGATGTTGAAAGAAACATAATTCATATTGAAGACGAGATAATAGGTTTTATTTTAGGTAATAAAGAAGACTTGAGCGATCAAAGAACAATTAATTTTGATGAATCATCTTTAATGGCACAAAAACTTAATCTTGAATATGTAGAGACGTCTGCTTTAACTGGAAAAAATGTGGAAGAAATATTCTTTAAATTAACTAAAACCTTACTTAGATCTAAATAATAATTAATTTTTAGTTGTTAAAAATGGATTTTGAAGATATTGTATATAAAAGGCGGACCATCCGTAGATTCAAACAAGAACCTATTGATTTAAAAATCTTAAAGAAATTAATAGATCTTGCTCGAGTTGCTCCTATGGCAAGAAACATTCAAGCCCTTGAATTCATAATTATCCAAAATTCTGATATAAGGGAAAAAATATTTACTTTAGTCAATTGGGCAGCTTCACTTCCACCAGATCAAAGAACTCCTGAAAAAGGGAGGGAACCTACTGCATATATTGTAGTTTTATTAAACACCAATATAAAATCATCTTATGTGGATTTTGATGTTGGAGCTGCAGTAGAAAATATCTTATTAGGTGCCGTTAATTACGGAATAGGAAGCTGTTGGATGGGTTCTATAAAAAAGATTAAAATTAGGAAATTACTTGAAATACCTGATTATTATGAAATTAAACATGTGATTAGCTTAGGATATTCTGATGAAGAGTCTATAATAGAAACCTATCAAGACTCATTCAACTATTGGAAAACTTCTGATGGTCAAATTCATGTACCAAAACGTACTTTGGATGATATAATTTTTAAAATTTTTTGAGTTTTATTTCATTTTGTTCTCTTAAGGTTTTGGATTCATTTTTACTCCTAATTAACTATTTCAAATTACTATATAAAGTTTATATTACCTAAATTAGGATTTTAATATATCAAATAAAGAAAAGATTTTCGATCTAGCGAAAGAGTTGAATACTAAAGAGGCACGACTATATGTGTCTCAGTTCTAGATACGCCATCTATACTATGGATTTTTGCTAGAATTGTCTTAGCAATTGTTTCAACATCTTGTCCCTCGACTTTCACAATTATATCAATACCTCCTGTTACTGGGTAAACCTCCCGAACTTCTTCTATTTGTTGTAAACCATGTACAACAGATTCTACAAAACCCGCTTGAGTATTCATTAATACAAAGCATATAGTCAATTTTTTACATCTCCTCTTAAAAAATATAATAATTAAATATTGTCCTATAACTATAAAAAGATTATACTCTCCATCTGATCTTATCTTAAATAGTTTAAACGAGGATTTCGCAATTTAATTTAGGGAAATAAAATTGTCTCAATAATAAAGTAGAATAGAACTGCGCTACCAAGATATATAACCATTACTATGAATGTAGCTGGAATTTTCAATTGATGTTTCTTTTCCTGTATTAGAATAAAATAATAATAGGTTGTAATACCAAGAATTATCTCTGGAATGATGATATACAATGCTAAATGCCCTATCATAATCACATTTTGAGCATACCAAGATTGTAGCATCCACATCGTTTGCTCAGCTAATCCAAAAATTAAGAGTGACAAAATTCCAACACCTAAATAGGTTATTAGTTGAGAATACCTTTTTTTGATTTTTGAACCAGTATAAATAATTAAAAATACGGGTATTGCCCATAAACCTGCCATATACAATGAAACCGTGCCAATCTTTATAAAACCATCTTCTGGAAAGACTAAAATTCCTAGTTCAGCAGATAAAAACCAATCTGGCCATATCTGAAATAAACTAAGGAGCAAAGCAAATAACCAGATATTCAACCATTCAGAATATTTTCGTAAATAGCCATAAATAGGGATTATTATATTATAAATTACTACTAGAATGAATAATTTGATGCCCATAAAACCTGTAATTGGTATTATTAAGGTTATAAAACAAATAAGAACAAAAACCAGATGAACTATAAAGAAATCTAAGATTTCCCTTGAAACATTTAATTTCATGATTATGTGAAATCTTACACCGCTTATATAGTATTTACGAATCTTCTTATTTAATCGATAATAAGCTTAGAATAACCAAAATATTATGATTATTATGAGTGAAATTAAAAACATCTCGGTGATAGGAGCTGGTTTTACAGGGAAGCAGATTGCCGCGATTACAGCCTTATATAATTATAAGGTTTCTATTTTTGACATCTACTCAGAAACCTTAGAAGTAGCAAAGAAATATATCACTGGAGTGCTAAAGAGAAACAAAAAACTTGATCTAATCAACAACATTAAATACTATAATGATATTGAGGAAGCTATTAAAGAAGCGGATTTAGTTATTGAAGCAATCCCTGAGAAAATAGATTTAAAAAAAGAACTCTTTTCCCAGATTGAGAAGTACGCCCCAGAAAACGTAATAATTGCTACTAACAGTTCTTCAATTCCTGTTTCAAAAATTGAAGACGCTGTATTACGAAAAGAGAATGTATTGAACCTCCACTTTTATCCTCCTATTCCTACACGCCCCATGGTTGATATAATGCGGGGTACAGAAACTAGTGATCAAACATTTGAAATTGGAAAAAAATGGATAGAAAGCATTGGATGCCATCCAATAATATTAAAAAAAGAATCTCATGGATTTGTATTCAATAGAATGTGGCATGCTGCGAGGAAAGAAGCATTAAAACTATGGGCGGGAGGTTATGCGGATATTGAAACTATAGATCTAGCATGGAAGACATTTACAGGTATGAAGATGGGTCCATTTGTCCTAATGGACGGAATCGGATTAGACACAGTGTACTCAGTTCAAATGAGTTATTATGATGAAAGTGGAGATTCTAGAGATAAACCACCTGACGCACTTAAAGATATGATAGAAAGAGGGGATCTAGGTATGAAATCTGGTAAAGGTTTTTACACATGGAAAAAAGCAAAAAAATCATAATATTAAGATTAACCCAATTATTTCAAAATAATAAAAAAAACTAATTTTAAAAACCAATAGATAATGTAAAGAGGTCAAAAACTAATGAAACCAAATCTAATAACAGATGAAAAAGTAATTATCACTGCTGCGATTACAGGAGGAGCTCATGGAAAATGGAATAATCCCAATTTACCTATAACTCCAGAAGAACAAGCGAAAGCAGCATTGGAATGCTACGAAGCGGGTGCCTCTGTCTGCCATATCCATGTTAGAGGTGAAAATGGGCTTTCCACTGCCGATCTAAATGTATATAATAAAACAGTGAGTTTAATAAAAGAAGAATGTCCGATAATTACTCAAATTGGGAATGGAATTGGAGCTCGATTAGAATATGGTGTTAAAGTAAGTAAGTCTGGAAAAAGATATGGGCAAGCTTTAAAAATGGCTACTTTAGAAGAGAGATTAAATTTATTAAATATTAATCCAAAACCGGATATGTTTACTATAAATGCAGGAACTTTTGAATTTCGGACTAAGATGAAGGGTATGGCTACAAGTTCTTTATTTGATAACCCAATAGATTTTAATAAGAAATTTGTTAATGGCTGTAAAGCAATCAATACAGGTATTGAGATTGAAGTATATGATATTAGTCACATAGAAAATATTATGAATTTAGTTGAAATGGGGGTTTTTAATAAAGACGAAAAACTTCATTTTAGTATCGTATTGGGAATAAAGGGAGGGGCACCAGCATCTATCTCTAATCTTTTACACTTGGTAAATCTGATTCCTGAAGGTTCTACATGGCAAGTCGTTACAATTAGTAAATATAATTTACGAGCAACTGTAGTCGCTATGTGTATAGGTGGTAATATTCGAACAGGTCTCGAAGATACTGTCTATTATAAAAAGGGTGAATTAGCAGAAAGTAATGCACAATTAGTTAAAAGAATGGTAAAAATTGCAAAGGAAGTGGGTCGAGAGCCTGCTACAGTTGATGAAGCAAGAGCGATATTAGGTTTAAAATAATTTTTTTATATTATTCATTATTGAAAAGGTGATTTTCATAAGAAATCTTAAAGAAATTAAACGAATTATGGTAGTTGGTGCGGGTACTATGGGGCATTCGATAGCCCAAGTTTACGCTCAAGCAGAATTTGATGTTTATTTAGTGGATATAAAACAAGAATTATTAAATCATGCATTAGAGAGAATTAATTCAAATCTTAGGCTCTTATTAAAATATAAAAGAATAAATGAAGAATCAATAGAAAAAACTTTAAAGCATTTAAAAATCTCAACGGATTTAGAGTCCTGTGCTAAAATTGCAGACTTAGTAGTTGAGGCTGTAAATGAAGATCAAGAGATTAAGAGAATTGTTTATAATGATTTGAATCAATATTGCTCTAAGTCAACTATTTTTGCTTCTAATACTTCTAACCTAAATATCTTTAGAATAGTTAAAATAGAGAATCCAGAGCGATTAATAATACATCATTGGTTTCGTCCTGCTTATATAGCACCCTTAGTTGAAGTAGTTTCAGGGAAAAAGACATCTCAAGAGGTAATTAATCTCTCATTAGATTTGATGAGAAAGTTAGGAAAGAAAACAATTCATATGAAAAAATATACTCCCGGATTTATTGTAAACAAGATTCAAATAGCTATTAATTCAGCAGTATTTACATTATTATTACAAAATATAGCTACTCCCCAAGAAATAGATTTAGCAGTAAAGACCACTTTAGGGATAAGATTACCTATAGTTGGAGTTGTACAGAATTTAGATTTTGTGGGATTGGATGTGATATCTGATTTTTTAAAAAATATAGGAGTGGAATTATCAATCATAAGCGAATGCACAGAAAAAGGATTTTTAGGAATAAAGACGTCTCAAGGCATTTTTGACTATGGGAAACGAAATGAGGATGTGATTCTAAAGCAGCATGATGAGATTTGTCTTAAGAACTTAGAATACTTCGAAAAAAATATTGGATTTGATATTTTATAACCAATACAATTGCTTTATGTATGTGAGGAAATCTATGTACTGGTTTGGAAGATATTCTATATTATCGAAAATGAGAAATGATTCAAATTAATGCACAATTAATAATCAGAATGGTCAGATTAGCTAAGAAACTTGGAAGATAAGCAGCTACTGTGGATGATGCCAGAATAAAGTTAGGACAAAATAAATAAAAAAAAATAAAAATAATTATTTTAATTCAGGATGTTTATCCAATTCCTCTCTCATCAATCTAAGTTTTTCACCGTGTAAATCGTAGTATTTCCAGAAAAGAATTGAACCTACAAGTGCTATAGCAGGAAACAGAAACATTATTGCTTTTAATCCTAGTTCGATTAGGAATGGATCTGTAGGAATTGGTGTATAAGTACTCCACCCAGTTCCAGAAAAAACAATTGCAATTGTAGTAATACCTAGGATCATTGAAAACCTGTGTATAAAAGCATTTACACCATAGTAACTAGCTGCTCTTTTTACTCCAAATTTAAGGGCATCTTGATCAATTACATCACCATGAATTAAATCAACGAAAAATAAAGCTGCAGATAATCCAAATCCAGCTATAAAGAATATCACCAAGGATAATATCCTACTAATTTCATTATCTCCCAAAAAGATTAAGGGAAATAAAGAAACAATCCATATGGCAAGTCCAAATATTAATCCTTTACGTGTTCCATATTTTGATGCAATCTTAGCTTGTAAAGGCATAAAAATTGCAGCACCAATAAGTGCTAACGCCAATGTTACTCCTATTAAGAATTCTCCTTCAGTTCTCCCAAGAACAAAAACAGAAAATAATGGAAATGCTGTTAATAAGACATTTAGACAATACCAAATAAGCATATTCCCAAAAGTAAATTTTAAGAATGTTCTATTTGAAAATGTTATTTTCAAAGATTTAAAAAAACCTGGTCTTTTAGCATGATCAGTTTCTTGTTCTTCTTTTTCATTTACCCCAAAAAAAATAAATAATATTGCCATAATAAGAACAATTGAACCTAGAATTATCCCTGAAATGATATAGTTGGATTGAATTGCAGCAGCTTCTAATGGATCAGGTGGGTAGCTAGTTGGTACTAATGGACTAATAATTAGAGTCGGAAGTATAGAGGCAAGGATTATAGCAATCAATGTAAAAATCTTTATGAAGATATTGACATCTGACCTTTGCTTTTCGGTTGGAAACATTTCAGGAAATATAGCATTTGTATTTACTGAAAACATTGTATAAAACAATTCAAAGGTAAAAATTATAAACAAAAAATACCAGAATTTAAAATTTGATGGCGCTGTATATAAAAAGATCATTATCAATGATAATGGAACAAATGAAATTATCAAATAAAATTTCCGTTTTCCCAATTTACCTTTTTGTTTGGTTCTTTCACTTAATGCCCCTAATAGAGGATCATTAAACATATTCCAAATACCCCATAGTACAAATCCAATCCACATTTCTGCTATTGAAAGACCAACCACTGCGAAATAAAATGTAAAAACGTAAATAGTAAAAGCTTGATAAGTCAACTGATCAGGGAAACCACTTAAACCAAAAAGTATTTTCTCTTTTAATGAAATCTTTCTTTCACTCATATAATATCCCACGTTTTTTACTAATTTTAAGCAAAATTTTAATTAAGTGTACTTAAATTTTGATCTATTTAAAACTATTTCACTTCTCATCTAATTTAGAAATGCCCATAATACCGTTTATTTATTAGGAATGATGTTCTTACATTATATTAGGAAATTAATTTTGATGTATGATGACAGATCTGAATATTGAAGGTATTTATTTTGAGAAGGGTGGACCCCAAAACACTAGTAAAGCATTAGAGATTGCTAAGAAATATTCTGAGCAACTTGATATTAAAGAAATCATTATTGCTAGTACAACAGGAAGTACTGCCTCAAAAGCACTAGAGTACTTTAATCCAAAGAAGTACAATATTATAATTATTACTCATTCATATTATTTCGGTGGACTTCAAAAACGACAAGAATTTTCAGAAGATTTAATAAAAAACTTAAGGGAGCAAGGTTTAACAGTCTTTTCGGGGACTCATGGGATGGCCGGTATTGAGAGGAGTGCACGAAAATCAATGAATCAGTGGCTACCTGTAGAGATCATAGCTAAATATCTTCGAACTAATTTTAGTCAGGGGGTAAAAGTATGTATGGAGATAGCAACTATGGCTGCTGACGCAGGGCTAATTAAGGACATAGAAAAGGATGTCATTTGTTTAGGAGGAACTGGACGCGGTGCGGATACAGTATGCTTGATAAAAGCAATGCCAACAAGTTTATTCGATCAACTTAGAGTTAAAGCAATTTTAGCAAAACCATTATAAATCTGTTTTTTTTCTTATTTATTACGAAAATATAGTAAACTCAGTTGCTTTCATTTGTATAGTTAGTATATTCTTTTTCTTTAAATGTTTTAACATATAAATGAATTAAAATGCTAGTATATCAAAAACAAAGAAAAATTTTTGCACAAAAATAAAAAAATAATCGTATTCAACGAAACTTTTTTAAACTCGGAAAGCAAATATTATTTATTCTAATTAGGGTGGTATTAATATGCAGAAAAAAAAAATTGCTTTTTTAGTATTATTAATTAGTTTATTAGGAATAAATTTGGTATCATCTGGTAATGCAGCAGAACCTCAATGGTTTCCAGAGGCTGGTATAACAATTAATTATCGCTTAACTAATTCTATGACCTTAACAGATAATTCGAGAGCAGATTCAAATCTCTTTAATCTATACGAGTTCAGTGGATATTGGGTGGTGGTACCAACTTATATGGACGACAATTTCCCTACAAAGCCTGCTTCAATGGTTCTAAACACAAGTAGCGTAGAAGTAATAGTACAAGTAGAATACACGGAAAAATCTTCAACAGAACTTTATAGAAATATGAGAATTTTAGTCGCAGACAGAATATTCACAGAGATCTATTTCTTTTTCATATTATATCGTGAGACAGTCACATATGCGATGCGACAATTTCATTTAGCTTCTGATACTTACTTCGTTGATAAAAATAATTTCTTTACAAGTGATTCTGGATCTTTTATAGATTATATCGATAATTCTCTTGGTCCGGGGGCTGAAATTGTTGGTGTTTCACTTTATGATTTGACTATCATAACAGTGACTTCAACCGATATTATTGCTACTACGTCAAGTACATATGAAAATAACACTTATGTCGCTGGTTTAAATGGAAAAGTAAAATCCTATTCTCTAACAAGTTTTGATCTAAGCATGCTTAGTATAGGGTATAAGAGAATAGATTATACTTTTAATGTAATTGATCAAGGCTCTTCTGGTGGTGGCGGAATACCTGGATATGAATTTTCCATTATCTTAGGAGTAATAGGAATCTTAACAGTAATATTAATCAAAAGAAAAAACATAAAAAAAATAAAATAAAATTAAATAATATCTAATTTTTTTCCTACTTTTTCAATGGCACTTAAAGCCATTGTTAAATCATCTTTAGTAAGTAAAGCATTCATTTGAACTCTAATTCTGGAAAGTTCTCTGGCGACCATAGGAAATACAATTGGAGTACCATAAACATTTTCTTCTTCAAAAAGGATTCTAGCAAGTTCTTGAGCTTTTCCAGGATCACCAATTATCAAGGGTATGATTGGAGTCTGAGAATTTCCTGTATTATATCCCATACTCTGAACTTCTTTCTTAAAGTAATTTGTATGTTCCCAAACTCTTTTAACATGTTCAGGTTCACTTTCAACAACTTCTATTGAAGCCTTATTTGCGGCTACTACTCCTGGTGGATGTGCAGTACTTAGAAGATAAGTTCGACTCTTATTTTTACAAAATTCAATTAATTCCCTTGAACCTGCTACAGTCCCTCCAAAAACTCCAAATCCCTTACTCATCGATCCCCCTTCTACATGAACTTTACCTTGTAAATTGAAATGAGCTACAATACCTCTACCTTCTCCAAGTACTCCTTCTCCATGACAGTCGTCAACGAATATCATAGCTCCGAATTCTTCAGCGACTTTAGTAATCCTATCTAAAGGAGCCATATCTCCATCCATACTGAAGACACCATCAGTTATAATACAAATTCTTCTTGCTCCCTCTTTTTCAGCTTCTCTCAACTGTCTTTCTAAATCCCCAACATCACAATGTTTATATATTATTCTCTTAGCTCCAGATAATCTAACTCCATCAATAATAGAACCGTGATTCAATTCATCAGATACTACTATATCAGGTTTCCCAACAAGCATAGGGATTAATCCTGAATTCACAGCGAACCCTGTTTGACAAAGGATTGATGCTTCTACTTCTTTGAATTCTGCAAATTTTTCTTCAAATTGCCTTGTTAAATCAAATGAACCTGCAATAACAGGAACAGCTCCTGCTCCAGCCCCATATTTCTTTGTAGCGTCTATGGACGCTTCAATTATTCTTGGATGTGTCGCAAGACCAAGATAGTTATTCGTATTGAGCATTAAGACTTCTTTTCCATCCACTACACAATGAGGCTTAGATCCTTGTTCAAGATATCTAATGACCCACTCCAAATTTTGGTTCCGTAAGTCGGTCATTTCCTCCTTAAGAAACGAAACCGGATCTCTTTTCATCATATCACCATAATTTTTTTTCAAATAAGTGAGTAAAAATATAATTTATGTGTATTTTGAAAAGTATTTGAGTTTTACCTATCCTATTTTTGAGGGTTTATGATGGGATTTATTTGAATAAACCTTTTTTTATGGAGTTAATTATGAATTATACTAATAATTTAAATATTCAAAGATTGAGGAAAATGAGAAGAATTCTGGTAATAGGAGCTGCAGGACAAATAGGTAGTGAATTAGTACCATTTCTGCGAGAAAAGTATGGAAGTGATAATGTAATTGCTACTGGAAGAAAAACTCCTCTTCCAGACATAATAAAAAACGGAGGTCCAGTAATTTATCTTGATGCTTTAGAAGGTAATAGTCTCTCGAGAGTTTTTTATGAATATGAAATAGACACAATTTATCATATGGCTTCGATTCTTTCTGCAACGGGAGAAAAAATGCCTCAAACCGCATGGGATATAAATATGAACGGTTTGATCAATGTTCTTGAAGCTAGCAGAAAATATAACATTAAAAATGTAATTTGGCCTAGTTCCATTGCAGCATTTGGCCCCACTACACCTCGAGATAATACACCTAATATTACGGTATTGCAACCGACAACGATGTATGGAATCACTAAAGTAGCAGGAGAACTCTTAGCAGAATACTACTATAAGAAGTATGGACTAGATGTTCGTTCAATGCGTCTTCCAGGAATAGTAAGTAGCGAAACCCTTCCAGGAGGGGGGACTACCGACTATGCTGTTGAAATTTTCTATGAAGCTATAAATAATAAAAAGTACACGTGTTTTCTTAGAGAAGATACCGTACTACCGATGATGTATATGCCAGATTGTCTTAAATGCATGATCGATATTTTAGAAGCGGATGACTCAAAATTAAAACGTCGAGTATATAATATTACAGGTATGAGTTTTTCAGCTGGAGAGATAGCCGCTGAGATTAAAAAGCACATCCCAGATTTTCAAATCGATTACAAACCTGATTTTAGACAGGATATTGCTGATTCTTGGCCAAAATCGATAGATGACTCTTTAGCGCGAGAAGAATGGAATTGGAATCCTTCCTTTGATCTAGCTTCTATGACAAAAGATATGATAGAAATCTTAAGCAAACGGCTTAAATAGGTTCAATTATAGTTCAACAGTCTAAACTATAAAAATTATTTTTATTTTAAACTGATTAAAGCACTTTTATTTTATAAATTTTAAGAGAATATGAAACCAATGGATCATAACATCAACAATCTACCACTTGTAAGTTTAGATTATTGGTCAGATTTTGCAAGAGAATTAGCTAAATTTTCAAATCTAAAGCCTAATGGAAAGATTCTTGATGTTGGGACAGGGACCGGAGCTTGCTTAGTTGCTGCTAATGATAAATTAGGAGGTAATTGCCATTTAGTTGGGATAGATCGGAATGGAGATAGACTCTCTCAAGCACGAGATAAATTTAAAAATATTGATACAGGAAGCGTAAAATTTCATACCATGGAAGCTAGTAATCTAGATTTTGAAGATAATAGTTTTGATAACATTTTATCTGGATTCATCGGTTTTAGTGATTCATATGATTTTGAAAAAAATCAACTTACTAATAATGCGAAAATGAAAGAAATTTTCAGAGTACTAAAACCAGAAGGAGAAGCAGCTTTTAGTACATGGGCATTCCAACAAGATATTGAAGTCGCAAGAGGTTTATTACAGCAATATCTTAGACATAAAAAATTAAAGAGAAATGATGAAATTGAAAAATTAAGTATCAGTTATAGTAAGGAATCAGTTTCTGGGTTTAAATTAATGATGAAAGATGCGGGGTTTAACAACATTAGAATTCTTCCAAAAAATTTTAAAATAATTTATAAATCTGTTGAGGAATGGTGGGAAATGATGAAATACGCGGCTTGGATAATGAGATATACTTTAAATCAAGATTCAAATAGTCTTAAAGATCTAAAGAAATGTGTGTTACCACACGGAATTCAAGATTTTGAACATGAAGGAACATACATTTTTCAAAAAACTGTAATTTTTGCCTATGGTTCCAAATAAAGACTGTAATAAAGATTTATTATTTATTTCTTAATTCTTGCTTTTTAGCCATAATTTGAGAAAATAATTCCTGATTTGAAGAAGGTGGGATTGTTTGATTTTCTTTCTTTCTAAGTTGAATTGCACCTTCAGGACAGGAAGGAACGCAAACACCACATCCTATGCATCTCTTTAATATAACTTTTGCTTTCTTATCAGTTAATTTTATTGCATTTATTTGGCATCTATCAATACAAGTACCACAACCAGCACATAAATCTGAATTAATATTAATTTGAAAATTATTTGATATTACCCTCGATGGCCTTGGGAGCTTCTGCAATTTAGTGAGTATAGCACAACAACAACCACAACAACTACAGATAAATTCTGGATATTCTGTATTTCCAGATTGTAAGACTAACCCATCTTTTTCAGCTTGATTTAATATTTCTAATGCCTCATCCCTACTGACTTGACGTGCCCATCCTTGATCTAAGAATAATTGTCCTGTAGTTCCAAAATAAAAACAAGTTTCTCTAAGAGTAGTTTGTTTGCAATGCTTATCATATAAATCTTGGCTTTGACGACAGACGCAATTTGCTACAGTTATGGGTTCTCCAACATTTTGAATTACTTGCTTAATCTCATCATAGTTTGAAATACTAGTTTCAGAAGATACACTTTTGCTCACTGGAATAGTTCGAAATTGAGAAATTTTCGTCCCCAATAATTCCGCTCCAAACGCAGTTATCAAATACTCATCAAAATCCTCAAAAAACTCCTTAGTCAGCTTATTAACCTGATATTCAAAAATACCTACCACAAGGGGAAGATTAGCATACAGTTTTTTACCATCAACATTCTTGTATTTTATAGTCCCTTTTTTTATCATACTATCAAGCAAGACTTCTAAAGATCCAATAACAATGTGGTTTCCGTCTAAACGGTCATAAATTTTTTCAAGAGGATCGTATTCCCAAGTTAATTTAGTTGCTATAAAAGCTTCTTCATCTGTAAAGAGGTGTTTTAGTACTTTTATTTCAATTCCAGTTGGAGTTGCAGGCAATCCTATAGGAAATTGATCTAAATGTATCTGCAAACTACGATATATATCATCTCCGTTAGACATTTTATCACTCAGTAATTAGGGTCATTAAATCTAATAAAATGATTAAAATAATATTCATCATATGGTTTTTTAAATGTAATTAAATAATAATGAAAAAACTATGAAAATCGTATTTCATGAAAAATACTATAATTCTGAATATGCTTGGGACCCTGCTGCTGCTGTGGGGCGCTTGGAAGGTATTATGAAAGTGATCTCAGAAAATAAAGAATATGAGATTATAACCCCTAATCCTGCAACGGATGAGGATATTATGAGAGCTCACACCAAAAGGCACCTTCAAAATATAAAAAATAATTTGTTATTATATGAATTAGCTTCATTAGCTGCTGGAGGGGCAATAATGGCTGCTGAAGAAGGATTTAAAGGTAATCCGATTTTTGCTGTAATAAGACCACCAGGTCATCACGCTTCAGCAGACTCATGTTGGGGGTTTTGTTATTTTAATAATATAAGCATTAGTTTACTGAAATTATATTCAGAAGGGAAAATAAAGTCAGCATTTGTTTTAGATTTTGATCTTCATACTGGTGATGGAAACATCAACATTTTAGCTAATAGAAATGATGATTTTCGTGTAAAGATTCTAAATCCCTATTCTAGTGGGAGAACTGGTTATATTAAGGAAGTTAAATCATATATGAAAAATCTAGAAGACATTGATATTTTTGTGGCAAGCGCAGGATTTGACCAAGGTATCGATGATTGGGGTCATCTCTTATATCCAGAAGATTATACAGAATTAGGCAAATTAATGAAGGAATATTCAGAAAAATTATGTAAAGGAAGACGTTATGCTCTCTTAGAGGGTGGATATAATCATTCTGTTCTACCCAAAAATGTAGATGCTTTCTGTCAGGGATTTAAATAGATTTATACTTTATGATTTTAAAAAAAGAATTTTCTTTACTAGAGTGCCTACATTTTTATTGATAAATCTTTATTACTAATTTAAGGGCTAAACCAAATAAGTTGATTTTAGTAATGGAAACTGACAAATTATTAATTGACCAAGTAAATATAGATGATATAATTGTAGATATTAATCGAGAAGTGGACAATTTGTTTAAATACACAAATGATGAAGGTAAAACAATTATACTTGTTGCGGAAAAATTTTACTTTAGAATTGAATCAAATCTTTCAGCTACGATAATAATTGATCATATTTATGATAATAAATATCAGGTGATAATTGTTGTTGCTGGAGGCAAACATGGAATATTAGGATTAACATGGGGTGCAGAAGGATCAATGTTGAAAAGGATAAAAAATGTGTTTCTAAAACATACTACAATTTTCTAATTTTTAACTGAAATTAAAAAGTGTTTTAGCATTTTTCATGACAATATTAGCAAGGTCTTGAGGTTCAATTTCCTTAAATTTAGCAATTTCCTTTGTTATTTGAATTACATCTTCTGGAAGAATAAAACGTTTAGGGGATTCCATTAGATGATATGGAGAATCAGTTTCAATTAGCATCTTTTCTGGAGGAGTTATTTCAAGAATTCTTTTCAATTCCTCTTCTCTCGAATGAATATAGCCAAATGAAAAATAGAAACCTTGATCAAGTAGTTCAGAAACTAAATCCTCTTTAGACATATATCCATGTATTTGCCCTCCCACATCATTTGCATGTTCTTGTTTTAAAATGTTCATAATATCTTTATCAGTACCATAGCCCGCATGAACTACTATAGGTATATCAAATTCTTTGGCAATTCTTATTTGTTTTGCAAATAATTCCTGCTGTTTAATCTTAAATTGGTTTTTTTCTTGCTCATTTAATTTATCAAAATCGTATGTATCCAACCCAATTTCACCAATCCCATTAGGTATATTAGCCTCAATTTCGTTTTTTAAAAGAGAGATTAAATATGATTGGTCTTCCATTAAATTATTTCTTGAGATTCCAATTATATTTATAATATTTCCAAACTGCAATTGTTCTTTGTGTCTGGAAAAATCACTTGGATTACTAATAACTCCAACAAATCGGCTAACTCCTTTCTTTTTTGCATTGGATATCATTCTATTTATAAAGTCTATGGTGGGTTCTGGTATTTCGCCCTCGATATCTTTATCTATAGATTCTTTAGGAATCGGGCTAAAAAATATGTGGGCATGACAATCAATGTACAAATCTATCAATCCTTTCTATTTCTCATCGTGGAAATATTGTAATACTTTTTTCATCAAACCAAATGAACTTTTAATTTTAGTAACATCTGCTAAATATGTTACATTATAAATTGCAATATGTTTTAAACCTACTTTGGCATATTCTTCAATTCTGCTAATAACATCATCAGGAGTTCCATGCAGAGTATTATCATCACACATTTTTGTTGGGATTTTATTTATTGCTTTCAATATAGTATCTTTATCATATTCAGAGGGAATGTATTTAAGTAATCCATAAAAGTCTTCACCAAAAGGATGAATTGCATCATAATTTTTATACATGGCAGGAGGCATTGTTAAAAATTGGTTTTTTATTACAGGATGTTCAAGCATATCATCGCAAACATTATGTTCTTCATCAATTAAAAGATAACTAAAAAGTGCGGGAACAATTTTCTCAGGATCTCTATCTGCTTTTTTAGCTGATTTTTTAATTTGGTCAAGTTTATATTTATATGCTGCAGGATCAGAATAAGCTGGAAGCCAACCATCACCCAATCTTCCAGTTAAATCAAGCATTTTAGGTCCATGTGCAGCGATCCAAATTGGAGGATATTTTCTTTTTTTATACGGTCTTAGAGAGAGAACTGCGTTTTTTAATTTCCAATATTTTCCCTCAAAATTCACTTTTTCTTCGCTTTCCCATAACAACCTAATAATTTTTAGAGATTCTTCTAATCTACCTACAGGGTCTTCCCATTTAATTCCATAAGGTATTACATTCTCACCCTCTCCCGTTCCTATACCTAGAATTGCCCTCCCTTTAGAGATATGATCTTGAGACAATAAAGTTTGGGCTAAAACAGCAGGATGCCTTCGAAAAGTTTCGGTGACACTTGTTCCTAATTTAATTCTATTAGTATTCCAAGCTGCTACTGCCATGACAGAATAAACTTCATGAAATATGTGGGGGCTATGTATAAATTCAGCAGCTCTAATAATATCAGGAGTCCATATGCTTTCTGGGGTCCAACCCATTATATGGTCTGCAAACCAAACTGAATCATACCCATTCTCTTCTATTCTCTTTACTTGGGCTATCCCGTCTTCAAAAGGACCAATAAAACTTCCTTCGGTACCGATTTTAACATCACTAATATCCATAATATCACTTTCAAAAATTTAATTCTAAAAATATATCATCTAAAATCAATTTATAACTTATCCTTTTAATTTGTAAATGAGAATATGGAAGTTTTTAAGATTCAGATAATTTATGCAATTATGAAGTTTGGATTTTCAATTCCAGTTCCAACTCCTCGACTTGATTACATGTATGAAGGTGCTAAAAAGGCAGAGCAATGCGGTTTTGAATATGTATTTTATGCAGATCATACTGTAATGCTACCCCCAGGTCCTGGAACGTGCTATGACGCATTTATGTTTCTCACTTCAATAGCGATGATTACAAGTAAAGTTAAATTATGTACAGGAGTATCAGATCCTCATCGATTCCATCCTGCTTTAATGGCTCAAAAGGTTGCAACTTTGGATCAAATATCGAATGGAAGGGCTATGATTGGGGTGGGTGCTGGTGAAAAGATGAATATTGATATGTATGGGTTGAATCGTGAAAAAACTATAACAAAATTACGGGAGTATATAGAATTATTGAGAGAATTTTGGACAAAACGTAAAGTGAGTAGAAAAAGCGATTTTTGGGGTAATATTCACAGGGCTTATATCCAAGTTAAGCCGATTCAGAAAACACCGCCTATATATATAGCTGCTAATGGTCCCAAGACTCGACAAATGACAGGTGAATTAGGTGATGGATGGTATCCTTTTGTAGAATCTCCAAAATCTTTTAAAGAAAATAAGAGAGAAATTGTTGAAGCTGCTAAAAATGGCGGTCGTAATCCACAAGATATTGATTATGCCTATAATTGTTTTGTAGCTATTGATAATGATAATCCAGAAAATACTGTTAAGCGTTGTGAGTTTTTTAAAGCGACTTATGTACTCAATCCAACAAAAACTAATCAAATTTATCCCGATCTGGGGCTTCCAACTGATTATACAATCCATAATTTTGATATGCAAGTAAAAGATGCTAATGAACAATTATCATGTGTGGATAATCTTCCTGAGACTATCCTCGAAGACACTAATTGTTTGGGTTCTACTGATGATGTTATTTCAAGCATTGAAAAATATAAAGAAGCAGGGGCAACATCTATGATACTTATGAATCGAGGTCCTGATGTTAATCAAGTATATGAAATCTTTCGGGATAAGATTATTCCATATTTTAAAGAACTAGATAAATAAATATTAATCCTTATTTCTTCTATCATTCCATTCTTCTGCTAGTATACCCATCAAGATTGCATCATAATATTTTCCTTTAAAATACATAAATTGCCTTCTTCGTCCCTCTTCAATGAATCCAACCTTAGTATACGATTTTATGGCTCTAAGATTATATTCATAAGCATATAATTCTATTCTGTGTAAATTTACCGTATTGAAAGCATATTCTAACAAAAGTTTCATCGCTTCAGTTCCAAGTCCTTTATTCTGATATTCTTTTTCTCCTATTACTATTCCTACGTCTGCAACTCGGTTTTTCCAATCAATATTATGTATCCCACAATTTCCAATTAGCTTTTCCGAACCATCTTCTTGAGGAATTATAATTGAAAAACGGATTGTATCATCTCGATTTTTTAAATTCTCCATCCATTCTTCTTCAGCCATTCGAGTCATTGGAAGAAATCCTGCTAGATATTGAAGTATTTCAGGATCATTAAACCATTTGAGAAATAAATCTATATAATCCCTTTTAATAGGTCCTAGTTTAACTCTCTTACCCTCTAACATAGAATGAGTTAATTAATTTCTAAATAAAAAATTTTGTATAAATATGATATTTAAAAGAAGAAAATAAAATATGGGAATTTTAGAATTTAATATCCATCTTACGGGTGATAAATTTGACAATTTCAAAACCTGCGATGCAGATTAAAGAAATTAAGAAACACACTAACCAATCAATTCCAGTTAAATACATAAACATAAAATTGATCCCTAATTCTTGTGCTAAGAAAATTTGAACACCAGGTATATATAAAACTGATATAAAAATGAAAAATACAAAGCCGATTAGGATAAACATAAACTTATTCCGATCTTCAATTAGACTCTTAATTAATGATTTATTTGGTCGTCTTATTTGAAATACAAGCATGGATTCACATATAAAAAGAGTACACATTAACATTGTTAGTGTTTTGCCAATAACTTGAAGTTGTGGTAAGGTTACTGGCATCCCATCAATTTCTGTTGGTAGGAAACTACCATCATAATAGAGGTATCCGGGAACTAGGTTTTCCGGAAAAACAGGATATAATCCACTGAAAGTTATGAAATAAACCAATACCATGCTTACTGAAAGCAAAATTCCAAAAACAAACAATAGAATAAATGTATTTTTAGAAAGTATTTCTTCAGAATCACGTGGCTTTTCTTTCATTACATCTTTAGAAGTAGTGTCAAAAGTAAGAATTAATCCTGGAAAAGTATGAACTGTTATAGTGAGAAATATCCATTGAAGGTAAAATTCTGTGTTTAGGAAATAAGGTAATTCTAATATTACAAACAATATGAATTGCACTAGACCTTCAAATATATTAATACAGATATAAAAGAAAACCATAGCACGGATTCTAGCAAATATTCCTCTTCCTTGATGAATACCAGTAACAATTGAATTAAATGAATCGTCAGATATAACCATATCAGAGGCTTCTTTAGCGACATCAGTACCTGTTATACCCATAGCAATTCCAACATCAGCCATATTTAGTGCTAAAGCATCGTTTACACCATCTCCCGTCATAGCAACCACTTTTCTTTCTTCTTGATATTTTTCAACAATATCTTCTTTATGTTCTGGTGAAACTCTCGCAAATACTTTAGTTGAATTGAATTCTTCAAAACTTTCAATATCTTTTACCATTCTACCCTCTTTAACTGTTTCATTATCGTCAGTTATAATGTCAATTTGAGATGCAATTGCGTGGGCAGTAGCAGGAGAATCTCCTGTGATCATTACAACATCTACTCCTGCTTCATGGCATTGCTTTACAGATTCTTTAACTCCTTCTCTTGGAGGATCTAGAATAGTTACAAAACCAATGTAGATCATATCAGATTCGCTTACTTTTCTTCCTTCATCTCCTTCGGGGGGTATAATATCCATTACTTTATAACATAAACTTAATATTCTATAACCTTGATTTGCGTATATATTTGCAATTTCTAATATTTTATCTTTAATTTCTTGAGTAAATTCAATTTCTGCATCATTATATATTATTTTAGTACATAGGGGGATTAATACTTCACTTGCACCTTTAGTGAATGAATAATATTCCAATTCTCGTTTATAAAGTTTAGTCATTCTCTTTACAGACGAATCAAAAGGATATTCAGTAATTGCTTCAAAATCATCAAGAAGATAATCACCCATACCTTTCTGAAATAAAACCATTAGAGCTCCTTCTGTAGGAGAACCAACAACGTCCCATTTAGGAATAATCTTGCCCGCAACCTCTATTTCATTTTTAATTAGTGCGGAATTGTTATTTAAGAAACCCGCAGTTAATAATAACTTCAGGTATTTGTATTCATTGATGTGTTTAACATAAGCAGGATTTTTTGGATTATCCATGAGAATAATATCACCCTCAGGTGTATAACCGCTTCCAGTTACTCTAAAAATAGAACCATTTGTCCAGACATGCTGTATTGACATCTGATTTTTCGTTAAAGTGCCAGTCTTATCCGAACAAACCACACTTACTCGCCCTAGACTATCAACAGAGGCAAGATTTCGTATAATAACACCATGGCGTGCCATAGCTAAAACTCCTGTAATCAAAATAATAGTTGATAGTAGCGGAATGTTAAGAGGCATAAGATCTAAAGCAGAATTCATACTTCCTACAATATCAAACCTAGTAAAGGCACTTGCAACAAAAATAATCATAACTGTTATAAACCAAAAGATAAAAATTGTTAATCCTAACCACTTTCCAAAATGATTCATTTTCTGTCGTATTGGAATCTCGCTTGTACCAGCTTCTTCTAATCCATGAGAAATTTTACCAATTTCGGTATCACCCCCTATTTTTACTACAATTGCTTTCCCATTTCCTGTACTTATAAAAGTTCCATAAAACACCATATTACTTCGTTCTCCGATCGATATGTCTTTCTTTTGTAGAGCTATACCTTTTTCTAATTTTCTTACTGGTTCAGACTCTCCCGTCAATGAAGCTTCATTTACAACCATATTATAAGAGTCAATTATTCGAGAATCAGCGGGTATCTTATCACCCTGATTTAAAACTAATAAATCTCCAACTACAATTTCTTTTGTAGGGATTTCTTGCTTTTGACCATCCCTAATTATAGTAGAAGTAGGAGCAGTTAATTCACGTAATGCTTTAAGCTTTTTTGTTGCTCTATATTGTTGAATAATAGCAACAAGACAATTCAAAAAGACTATCCCTAATGTCAAACCAATAAACATTAGAGATCCCTCTCCTCCAAATACGGCTGCTAAAAATAAAATCACAGATCCAATTAGATAAATTACAATTAACCAATTAAATAAGGGAGCAAGATATATTTTGACAAATCCTTTAGATACTTTTGGTATTTCATTATAACCATATTTTTGTTGCCTTGTTCTAGCTTCTTTTTCACTTAGTCCTTTTTCAGGATTCGCTTGAAGATCTTTGTAAATTTGGTCTAATTCAAGATTATAATAATTTTTTTCTGTAGATTCCATAGTGGTTCTTCCACAATTTTTAGTATAAAATTAAAAAATAATCGAATTCAAAATTCTTATCAATATAATAAATAACCTATAATAATCATGATTTAAAAAATTAGATATTTCTATTTAAGGGAAATTAAAAATGTATTTTTCTTTTTCGCGCATAATATTTAAATATTTCAACGCCTACAAACCCCGGTAATGCGAGCAAAATGCATATTAGCCAATCTGTTCCACTTAGAAACATGAAATTTATCTGTAAATTTAATCCAAATTCGACATTGACATAATGATTAACCGCATAGGAGAATAAAATATATAATACATGTAACGCCATGGTAAATAAACATACTACCAATAGGGAATAACTTAATTCTTCTTTAAACGTTCTATAGAGAGATTTATTTGGTCTCCTAAAGGTCCAGATAAAATTAGCTTCTACGATGAATATTGTTGTGATAAACATAGTTCTGGCTTTCCCCGCTACTAACTCAGAATGAGTACTAAATGGCACGAGATAACTTAAATTTGGATTCAAATTCCATTGATTTAAGGGAATTATCTCACCTAACGTTAATTGGAGTGCTAATATTAATCCTAATCCAAATAGAAAAGTTTGAATTAATAACATAATCCATAAATTCTTATTTAAAAGTTGCTCTTCATCTCTGGGCGGTTCGTTCATTATATCTTTCGGAGGTGTATCAATTACTAGTGCTAAAGAAGGAAGAGAATGAACTATACCAAAAATGTAAATGTGTTGCCAATTTGATGCAAAAAGTTCGAATCCAGTGAAAGGTTCCAAAAATTCGAAAGTGAAAAAGACGATTCCTTCAACAATATTGGTACATATAAAAAAGAATATAATGGTCCTTATTTTAGCAAAGATTCCCCGTCCAGTCTTAACACCTTGCTTGATTGAAGAAAAATTATCATCGGTAATTACCATATCAGAAGTTTCTTTAGCTAAATCAGTTCCCGTAATACCCATCGCAACTCCTGCGTTTGCTAACTTCAGAGCGGGGGCATCATTGATCCCATCACCTGTCATAGCACATATAAATCCTTGTTTTTGATAATTTTCCACTATTATTTCTTTATCATTAGGTTCAACTCTAGCAAACACCGATGTATTATTAAATTCTTTTAAGGGTTTATTTTCTATTTGATTTCCCATTGTCACTATATCTCCTTCTTTAAAAATACCCATTTGTGAAGCAATGGTTTTTGCTGTTGCAGGATGATCTCCAGTCACCATAACTACTTTTATACCTCCTTTTTGGCACTCTTCAACAGCTTTTTTAACACCTGGACGTGGAGGATCCATAATAGACACAAAACCAAGAAAAATTAAGTCTTTTTCAACCTCCTCTCTCTTTAATCCATTTATTTTATTTAGTATTCGATAAGCAATTCCTAATGTCCTAAATCCTTGTTCTGCATGCTTATTGATCATTTCAAGAATTGAATTCTTATAAAGTAAATCTAAATCTTTCAATTCCCCGTTAATCTCAATTTGTGAAGATAGTGAGAGAACTTTTTCAGGTGCGCCTTTTGAAAATGCTAAAACTTCATCATTATCTCTTTTATTCTTACTTATAGTTGTCATTATTTTTTCTTCTGAACTGAAAGAAAATTCCTCAAACTTTGTAAATTGTTTTTCAATGTCATAAGTATACAAGCCGGCTTTTTCAGTCAGTACTAACAAAGCTGCTTCTGTGGGTGATCCTATAGCTCTTCTTATCGCTTTTTCTTTAACATCTTTTAACTTAACCCTAACATCTTCAAATTCTAAAATCGCATTATTATTTATTACAATAGAATTAAGGAATTTCATAAATGTTGCATTGGAACTTAAGTCTATTGGTGTATGATTTTCGAAAATTTGCCCATCAGCATTGTATCCAGATCCAGTAACCTCATATTCTTGTTCATTTATCCAAAATTTTTCAACGGTCATCTCATTTTTAGTAATTGTCCCTGTCTTATCTGAACAAATTACTGAAACTCGCCCTAAAGATTCGATTGCTGATAAATTTTTAATTATAACTCCACTATGAGCCATGGTTAAAACGCCTGTAATAAGAACTAATGTGGAAAGCAATGGAAGATTTATAGGCACAATGTTCATTGATCTTATTACTGAATCCGTAATCGCCTCAATAATAAAATTTTGAAACAAATTTCCTTGAATTGCTAGTATTATGAGTTTAGATCCTAACAAAATGACAAGATTGATTAATACAAGAATTCCAAGTATATGTCCTAAATGATTCAGTTTTCTTGTTAAAGGAATATCTTCAATACTACCCATTTCATTTAGAGTCTGAGAGATTTTACCAATTTCTGTTTTTATGCCTGTTCCCGTTACTAATTCTTTGGCTTTACCCGTTCGTACAAATGTTCCCATAAATACCATATTAGATTGATTTTGAAGAGGTATATTTACACTTTCTAAAATAGAACTATCTTTTTCAACGGGTTCACTTTCTCCAGTTAGGGGCGCCTCATCAACACTAAAATTCGTAAACTCTATTATTCTACCATCAGCAGGGATTTTATCTCCTTGATTTAAAATAACTATATCTCCTGGAACAATATCTTTTGTACTGATTTCAATCCGCTTTCCATCTCTTAAAACAGTTGACTTTAAAGCAGATATCTCTCTTAAAGATTCTAAGGCCTTCTGAGCACGGTGTTGTTGAATTATAGCAGTAATTGAGTTAATTATTACAACTGTAAATGTGATAACTGTTTCACCAGGAGAACCTAATATTACAATTATGACACTAGAAACTAAGAGAATTACAATCAAAAAATTAAAAATTGGAGCAAGATATATCCTCCAGATAGATTTTTTAATTTTTGGTAATTCATTATAACCTGCAATCTGATACCGCTCACTCAATTCAGAGGAATTTAATCCAGTTTCAATATTTGTATTTAAATCCTTTAGAATTTCCTCTATTGGTTGATTATAATAATTAACTTCATTTTGTTTAAGAGATAATGACATTTTATTTATTTAAACTATGATTCTAAATAAATATTATTTAATATAGCTCCAAAAATCAGAGATTAAGATTTTGGGGATTTCCCAATATCTCTTTTAGAACGTGATATTTCTTTCTAATGGTAGTACTTGAAAATCTACTAGTACTTTCTACTAAACTTTGAGTAAAGATTTTTCTATTATCAAGAGTCTGTCCAACATAATAAATTAATCCCGCAGTAAAAGCCTTATAATTGGAACTTTGGATCTGACTATAAGTTATTTTGTTTAATATTTTATCAACTAATAGTTGCATTTCAATTTTGACTTTTTCAAATTCTACTTGGTTTTTGAAATGCTCTTGAACTTTGTTGAATGGAATATTATTTATATCTTTTTGAAAGACAATTTTGATTTTATCCTTAATTTCTTTTTCTAATTCCTTAATACCTTTTTTTTCCTTAAAGATCTTTTCAGTCCGTTTAATTTTTAGCATCGCATTGTTTAACATCTTTTTATTGATTTTGTGTCCTAATTGACTTGAAACATTAATGAATTGTTCTAATCTAATATTTGTAGTATCCTTTATTTCCATCCATACAATCGCAAGAAAAATTATTACCATGTTTTGATAATTATGACGATGATACTTATTGTATTTAAGATATCTGTCTTTAATTTCTTTGTATTTCACGTTATCAATGTTTAAACCAATTCTATGGCTCTTCAGTAGTTCTATAGTCTTTTTTTGTTCTGTAAAATCAGATTCATAATCTCTAAACCATTTTTCAAGAGTTTTGATCCTTTCATATTTCTCCTTTATAATAGGATCTTGGAGAGCTTTTGAATCACTTATCCTAATTCTTCGCTCGTAATCTCTTTGTGTATCATTAAAATATTCACTAGTTGACACGGAATTTTCAAATGCCACATTTTCTTCCATGATCAATCCGCAATCTTGACATACAATAAAACCACTATCTTGTTTGACATTTTTATGGGAACACTTAGAAATCTCCGACTCAGTTCTTTTCGTTTTTTTCAAAATAAAACCAGTATATTGGATTAATTATTAATAGATAAAAGTGATTAAAAAACCAATAATATTAAAAATTTTTATTAATTTCAAAAACAATAATAAGTTTATTGCATAAAAAATTTTCTTGCTTTTTTAAAATATTTCAACGTGTTAATTATGATATATGAAAAAATTCTTAATTTTCTTGAAATTGTAGGTTCTATATTTATTATTATTTCGTTAGTCGAATTAGGATATATTGTATTACTGAATTTCACTCCGTTTATCCTAGATGGAAATACTATATTATTAGCCGAATTTGTTTATTCCTCGACAATATTTCCATTTTCAGGAACATTATTATGGTTATTTTTAATTATTTCGATGGTTTGTTTCTTAATATTAGGGTTTTTCATGTTTAGAATCTCCTCAAAAAAGAATATTGAAAGTACTCCCTTATCTAAGCTTATAATTATCATCGGAATGGTTGGTCTGTTAGCTGCTTTTGTTAAAATGGATTTTTTTGTATTATTAGGAAAAACAAATATTACTACACAATTTACCACTATTCGATTTCAATCTGCTCTTTATAGCCCAACTATCACCTCTTATGCTACAGCTTTGTTTTGGATCTTCTTTCAATCTGTAAATACATTTTTCCTAATTCTTGGATTATGTATTACCGCAGTTGGTATAAAATGGTCTCTACAACAAGAAGAAGCTGAAAAAAAAGAATAATATACAAAAAATATATTGTTTTATAGAAGTAAGGGAATTTGTTATAAATTTTAAATATTATCTCACTATAATCCAACAAGATTATGAAAAATAATGAGAAATATAATCAAACTATAACTTTAAAAGACAATCGCAAGTTAGGGTATGCAGAATTTGGTATTACTGAAGGTAAACCAATATTTTATTTTCATGGTCATGGATCCTCTCGTCTTGAACCTAAAATGTATGGTTTTGATGTAAAGCAGTTTAAAGTTCGCCTTATATCAATAGACCGTCCTGGACGAGGATTATCAGACTTTAAAGAGAATAGAACAATTCTAGACTGGCCTGATGATGTTATTGAATTAGCAAACAAATTAAAGATCACAAAATTTGCTGTATTAGGAGGATCAGGTGGATGTCCATATGCTTTGGCATGTGCTCTTAAGATAGCTGAGCGTTTGACTTATTGTGGTATTGTTTCTGGACTTGGTCCAGTTAACTTAGGTTTAGAGGGGATGGTTAAAGGAAAGCAAAAAGAACTTAAATTAGCAAAAAATAAGCCTGGACTCTTGACCAAGTTTTATAAGATAATACACAAGCAAATTTTGAAAATGAAAGAAGAAACACTAGAAGAACTTGAAAAAACTTTTCAAAAAAGATCTAAAAATTTACCTGAACCAGATAAAAAAATCATGTTAGATCCTAACCGAATGCGATTGTATGTTGAGTTAATGGCGGAACCTTTTCGACAAGGAGTTAATGGAGTTGTTCATGATATCAAACTACTAAGTTCAGATTGGGGATTTAACCTAAATGAGATCCCACAAAGTTTAAAAGTGTTTCTTTGGCATGGTGAATTAGATAATAGTGTTCCCGTTAGAATGGGGCGATTGTTATGCGAAGCCATCCCTAACTGTGTCAGTAAATTTTATCCAAATGAAGCTCATGTATCCACAGCAATTAATCACATAGAAGAAATATTAGATATACTGACTTCATAAATAAATGAACCTTAATAGCTATGATCTTATAATATACAATAGAATTAATTATTTAAATCAGTATTTATTTCATTAAAATTTTAGAAAAATAAAAAAGTTAGGTTAAATTATCCTAAATAACTGTATCTTCTAAATTAGTTTACTTTTTATCTGTTTGGCACGACTTCTCAATGTAACCTCAGTAATCTTCGCAACATCAGCGACCTTAGACTGAGTTTTTCGAATCGCTCCGTTTTTTGCTGCAATATAAATACATGCAGCAGCTAAACCTTTTGGATCTTTTCCAGTTCTTTTTAAGCCATTTTTTGAAGCATCTTTCAACATATTTATAGCATTTTTTTGTATTGATATCGGTAAGTCTAATTCATTTCCAAAACGAAATACAAGGCTTTCAGCTGTGATTGGCTGATATCTTAATTTAAGTTCAGGTAATACTTCACGGATTATCATCGCTAGGCTTCTATGGACTGTCCTCCTTGGAGTGAGGGAGGCTTCACAAATTTCATCTAGAAGTCTTGGAAAATCATGCACACGAATAGCTGCATAAAGCGATCCGGAAATAAATCCATTAATAGACCTACCCATTGTTAATTTCTTTTTTGCTACTAAGCTATATATCTTCCAAGCAGTTTCTGCTATATATTCAGGTACATTGAGTTTTGAGGTAAGCATTTTTAACTTTGGTTTTGCTTCCCAAAAGTTTCTTTCAATACTAGAAATTAATGAGTTTTGAATTTTTGAAAGACGAGAAAAAAGAGCTTGTTCTTTAGCACCAATACTTTTACCTTTACTATCAGTTTTAGTTGAAGGGAGCATAGTTCTTGGACCAAAGTCCCGCCACCGTGGTTCGGTCCTTCGCCGGTTCTGTATCTCTTCTATGGTATATGCTCGTCGCTCATTACCCACAAATGTCCTTTCAAATATTATCCCGCAATTTAAACATACTTTATTTCCATCGCGTGATTCTATGAACGGATTATCACAACAAATTGTTTGAGGGAGGGTATTTTCATCGATTTTATTATTTTTCAAAAAAGTGCGATATTGCTCATTCATGGTTATTCACAAGTAATAAGTTGCTAAAAAGCGCTGGCTACAGACTTCACAGTTATTAAATCTTTAATAAAAATTTAATATACGTGATATGCTTATATACGAAAGTTGGATATTTAAATCTATTGGGTAAATTGAAAATTATCAATATTTTTCACGAAAAACTTATACAAATTCTACTTCGATTTAATTAATTAGGGGAAAAAAATGGGAAAATATTCATTAGAAAATGAACTTAATGTAAAAGAATTTTTTTCTCTAGAATTTTAAAAATCTGAGTAATGAATTTTTATAAAATAAAAAATAAATAATCCTTATGAATTCCGAGAGTGAAGAATTAAATTATCGTAAGCTTCAGCAATACCTAGATTCTCTTCCAGTAGACTATCCTGAGACAGAATCTGGAGTAGAAATTAGGATTCTAAAACACCTATTTACGCCTCAAGAGGCTGAAATAGCTTTAAATCTTAAGATTATTCCTCAAGAACCGAGAGCAATGTTTAGACCTTTCAAGAAGAAAGGGTGGACATTGGAGCAATTTTCTGACGCTCTTCTAACGATGGCTAAAAAAGGATCAATCAATTGGATTCGAAGAAGAGATGGAACAAATTATTACTCTATTGCATTTTTAATGGTCGGATTTTATGATTACCAAATTGATATGTTAACTAAAGACTTTTCTCAAGATGTTGACCAATATATGGACGAAGGATTTGTACCTGCAATGTTAGAGAATGGCATTTTACAAGTTAGAACTATTCCTATAGAGAAAAGCATTAATTTGGAATATAATGTTTCTAATTTCGATGAGATTAAAACAATTATAGCTAATACTGAGAAAACATTATATTTATGTCCTTGCATATGTAGACAATCAAAAGAAGTCCAAGGAGAAGGATGCAATCATCCAATAGAAACATGTATTTCAATTGGTGTTAATCCACGTATTTTTCTTGAACAAGGACGTGAGATTACAAAAGAGGAAGCACTTGAAATCTTACAGATGACACAAGATAAAGGGATGGTACTTTGCCCCAGTAACGCACAGAAGCCATTTATGATATGTTCCTGTTGCGGATGTTCTTGTATAGTCCTTAGTAATCTAAAAAAATATGCAAATCCCGCTCAATACATTAAATCTAATTTTTTTGTGGAAGTTGACAAAGATATATGTTCAGGTTGCGCCGAATGCATTGCTAGTTGTCATATGGATGCAAATAAGATTAACGATGATGGTATTAGTGAAGTTAATCTAGGATACTGCATAGGTTGTGGAGTTTGTATCCCTACTTGTCCCGAAAATGCACGTAAATTGATAAAAAAAAAATTAGAATCTATTCCACCTGAAAATTTTGCAGAATTGTATCAAGCTATTGCTAAAAGAAAAGCAACACTTCAAGAAAAAAGAAGAGAAGATAGTAATTAAGGTAGAATTGAAAAGTTCAGATGAAAATTTAATAAAAAGAAATAATAAAAATTTTTTTTAACTTTTATCTATTTATATGAGTTCTTATATTTAGTTCTGCTTCAAAAAATTTTTTGTATCTCCTTCTAACATATTTTATGAGTTTTAAAAACAAAATTGTACCAATTATAGCCATTACGAATAATATCAGTGTGCTATAGGGAGTAAATGAGCAGTGCGCATAATACCCTAAATAACATGGTTTACTTGCATCATCTGGAATTAAGGTCATAATTCCTGTAGACATTCCACCTGCTATTAAAGACACTACGAAGATTGTATAGATTAGGAATAATAATGATTTTATTATCTTTCTAGATATGCTTTTTATTGAGTTTTTTTTTATTTCCAATACTTTTCACCTCATTTCATTTTGATTTAATTTATCAGACTTCATATTCCTCATATATTTCCATGTATGCTGAAAATTGAACAAAATGAAAATGATAATCCATAGTATAAAGATAATTTTCAATTATGAAGCGAAAAAATTACAGATTTGATAGATCATTTATCAACCAAATAGTTGAAAAATTAGCAAAACTTTGTATTGAAATGGATTAATTCTTTTGCTCTCATCTGAACTTAGAATTATATCTAGTGGCTTTATATCCTTAAATTAAAAAAACATGAGGTGATACTCATTAGTTTTAATTGCCCATGCCCTAAAACAGGATGTTCAAATCATGGTAATTGCGAGGAATGCAAAAATTTTCATTCTACTTCAAAAAGTTTGCCTTTTTGTCAACGTGAACCTGGGTTTTTCACTAAAGTCTTTTATCGAAAAAGTTATGAAATGATCCTAACTTTAAAAAGGGAGGGGAAAATATGAAAAAGACTCTAATTTTATATGATTCTCTATTTGGTAATACAAAAAAAGTAGCAATGTCGTTGAGTCGTGGATTAGAGGCAGGAGGTCTTCATGTGGATAGTAGTTCTATAGAAAAATTTGATATAGGAGAACTAAATAACTATGATATTATTGGAATTGGAGGTCCAACACACTATCATGGAGCTTCGAAAAAGATGAAGTCATTTCTAAAAAAGATTAGAAATCTCAAAATGGAAGGTAAATATGGATTTGCTTTTGAAACAAAAGGGGAATTCCGACTAGCTGGATCTGCTGCTAAAAGAATTACAAGATACTTAAATAAAACAAAAGTAGAGATAATACATTCCACTATCTCTGGGATAGTTCTTGATCAGGAAGGTCCATTAAAAAATAATACTCTAGATTTAATGGAACAGATTGGATTAAATATCTCAGATAAAGTAAATAATAACATTACTCAACAAAGAGAGGTGTAAAATTTGAATGAATTAAGAGTAAAGAAATTTTTAAATCACTTGAAATGGATCCTTTTAGGGGGAGGTCCTATTTTTTTTCTTGTGCGAGCCATTTACCTTGCAAGCACAGGAGGGGATACCTTTAGTACAATAAATCCAGTTTTTTCTTGGTCTCTCCTTTTTTCAGAAATTAGCTTTTCAGGAATAGCTGGATGTGTAGGAATTGTAGGTTTAATATTATGGAAAAGAGAACTAAATCAGATTCAATTAAAATATACACACAATTTGAAAAGGATGCTCTTGTTTGCTGGTGTTAGTACATATATTATACATTTCATAAGAGTAGCTATTTGGCTGAGTTTATGAGTGATTTAAGCTATATACACGAAAAATTAATTAACAGTTTTTATTTATACAAAATTTTTTCTTTCCAAGTATCAAAATAATATACTTTATACATGATGTCAAAAATTATTGATTCTATATTTTCCTTTTTTATATTCTCAACTAATTCCGTCAATTCTTTAGTATTATTTGCCCATACCCAACATAGAATTATATTGGGGAGATTACTAAAAGTCCAGCAATAAAAGAGATTAGGATGATATTTTTGATTTAATAATTGAGCAACTTCATTTTTGTTAACAGAGGGTTTTAAAGTTATTTGAAATGTAGCAAAAATATCACTCGAAGCTTCAGGATTAAAATCAATAGATAAATCAATGATACCCTCCTCAATCATTCGAGTTAAACGTCGTCGAATTGTATTTGAGGTGCTTTTAACATCGTCTGCTACCTCAGATATTGGTTTCCTTGAATCATTATGCAATGATCGAATAATTTCTAAATCAAGTTCATCAAAATTCATTGATCTTGACTTAGGAACGATATAGGGGATCGGAGCAGTATAATGTACCCCCGAAAGTAAACCTATCTTTGGAGACTGAATTTTAAGAGTTTGAGATACATAAGAAGAATACTCATCTAATTGATGAATATTCTCTAACATAGATCCAATATAAGCATAATTTCTACTTGATAATACAATCTGCCAAGTGTTATCATGCTTTCCTACTTCAATTATCGAATTATCTATATCTTGAGCATTACTCTGCCCAAAAATAAATGTATATATAGCATTTATAGCATATGGTTTCAATTTTGCAGTAAATTTTTCTATGGTTCTTATGTCTATGAGAACTTGAATTCTTTTATACACTGCATTGACTGATAACCCTAAATGGTTTGAAATCTCTCGATATGTTAATCTTGAATTATTCATTAAGAGTAAAATAATTTTGAGATCGATTTCATCCATATTATTATACAGTTAAATTAAGATTAAATTTCTTTAGTAAAGTCTAATATTTTAATTAATTTTTGAAATATGAATAAAATTAATTAATAATTAAAAATTTGAGATTTAAATTATAGTTAAGAATTCCAAATGAGATTAAGAATATGGACATAAATAAAAAGTGGTTTATTGACAAAATAAATGGATTCTTAAAAGATGATGAGAGCAATAGAATGAATAAAGTCGATGCCTCGTTCATATACGAACCAGATGTACTTGTGGGAATTGCTGATGGAAATGATACGATATATAATGATTATAAAAAGATAATAGGTGAATTCCATTTAACACCTTCGGAGGCTTATGAATGGTATTGTGAGATGAGTAATATTAAATTTGAAGATAAAAACCTAAGCGTGGTGGCATATATTCTTCCGATCAATCAAAAAACAAAAATGGAGAATTTTACTTATTCAAAAACAATGCCATCAGAAAGATGGGCTAATACAAGACTTTTTGGTGAAGAATGTAATAAAAAAATCCAAACCTATTTAGTAAATGAGTTAAATAAACTCAATATTAAAGCTTTCGCTCCTACTCTTGATAGAAGATTATTTAAAGTTAACAAAGAGATTTGGGCATCAAATTGGTCTCATAGACATAATTGTTATGCTGCAGGATTAGGCTCATTTGGCTTATCCGATGGATTTATAAATCCACGTGGAAAAGCAATGAGGTG
>JBHLLI010000002.1:0-71150 GCA_048885765.1 Candidatus Hermodarchaeota archaeon | reverse complement strand
TATAAAATCCCGTATGGGGGTATGTTCAAGTATGTGAGCAGTCCTAGTTATTTTGGTGAAATAACTGAATGGACTGGCTGGGCAATAATGACATGGTCAATTCCCGGTTTGGTATTTGCGGTATGGACATTTGCTAATTTAGCACCCAGAGCTCGAACAAATCATTTATGGTACATTAGAACATTCCCAGATTATCCCAAAAATCGAAAAGCACTAATTCCTTATATTTATTAACAAAAATTTTTTTTAATATAATTTAGAATGGGATTTGATATATATTCGATTATTAGTGTCAATTAATTTTAAGCTACCCCATGAATCAAATAAGGTTTCTGTTTTCCCTAAAATTAAAATTCCATTTTCATTTAATCGATTTTCCAAAATTTTTAGAAATTTGTGTCTGTTTTCCCGATTAAAATAAATTAACAGATATCTACAAAAAATAATGTCATACTTATACGGCATTTGATGACCGTTTGTCACATCCTCTACAACAAAATCAATTTTGTTCTTTATCTTTTCCTTTATTATATTAGTATGACCAAAATGAGTTTTCTGTTTATTAAAATATTTATTTTCAAAATAATCAGAAATTTCTTTCATAGAATCATCTGTATAAATTCCAATTTTTGCTTTTTCAATTGCTTCAGGAGCGATATCAGAAGCTACTATTCTGTACTCAGGAAAACGTGGAACTTGTGTTTCTAGATTATCAAGAATCATGCCGATTGAGTAAGGTTCTTCACCTGTGGCACAAGGACAAGACCAAATATTAATACAGTTATTTTGGCTTTTTGGGCGTTTGATTTTTCTATAATATGAAAGTTGATTGAGAAAGATAAAGATATCCACGTAATATCTAGCAGGTTTTTCAGTTAAATAACGGGCTTTATGTAAATTTTTAACAGCACTCGCTTTAGTTCGAAACTTAGCCATTTTTTTAGAATCGGGTCTAATATTACTTTTTATTTCCTTTCTTTTCACATTTAGACCTTGAATAAACAAATCTTGAAAGGTTTCAAAAACATCATAATCTCGGAAAAAGAAAGTGTAATTTACAGTAAAACATTCAGTAAAATTTTTAATCTCATCGTTGTTTTTTGAGATATATTCATAGTATTGATTGAGGGTTTTACATGGAGTTCTAATCATTCGAGACTTTATGCGTTTTTCAATAAATTTCTTATTGTAGTAATCGAAATTTAATCCTGTCTTTTTTCTTAATAATTGAATTAAAGCCCTATAAGAATTTTCATCTAAAGGAATGTTATCAATTAGGTTATCTTTACTAAGGTCTGAATCGAAGCCCATAGACATATCTACTTCATTATAAGCAAAATTAAATGGTGTATCTCTAAATCTACATTTCCATAATAGAGTTCTTGAATTTATATATTTTTAAATAGAAATAATTAAAAAAAAAAAGAGCCATGAATTAAGATCGATTAATTTCTATTAATCCAATTTTTCGAGTAATTTTCGAATTTTTTTCAATTCCGTCACTCTTAATTTCTCTAATTCCATACTGTTATTGTTTTTTGAACTTTTAACAACTGAAGACTCATTTAATCTTCTTATTTTATCCCAAATTGCGGTACGAATAAACTCGGATTGTGTTTGATGAGAATAACGAGCAAATTTCTTAATTTCTTCTAGTTCTTTATTAGTGACTAAAAATTTGACTTGAATATTCTTTTTTAGAGCTTTTTGAATAATAATAGGAAGTTGATTCAAAAGAGCATCAATATTATCTGTCGAAGTTAATTCGATATAACCCATTAAACCCTCATTCTTAACAAATTTAAAGTACTTTTCTTTATCAATCTCTTCAAGATTTTCAACTAAATCAAGCTTATTTCCAATCATAAGCACAGGGCATTTATCTCGTCTAATTTGATTCCATATTTTTTTAAACCGAGTCTGATAATAATCAAAAGTTTCTGGTCTAGATAAATCGAATATAAAAAATACTGCTGATGCGCCGGTATAGTAAAGTGTTTGAAGTGAGCCATATTTATCATCGTCAATAATGTCCCAAAACTGAAGTTTATAATCATGGCCATCAATTTTTACATTCTTAATAAAAAAATTCACACCAACTTTTGGAGCGATATCCTTATGACGTGATTCATCAGAAAATTGCTCAATTAACGTAGTTTTACCTACACCAGCGGCTCCAAGGACTATAATCTTAAAAATATCTTTAAATTTCTCTTTACTCATTATCTTTTCACCTCTATTCTTTATTTACTAAATTACATGTACCGATCATGTACCTATAAAATTAAAAAGTAATCTTCATATTTAAGTCTATGTACTGAATATGTACATATAAGGAAAATACAAAGAACAGTACCTAAACTATTAAATTATAACGTGTAATATTTTTAAAATGAGTTAAAATTAAATTATTGTATGTTCAGTTCTTTTAATAATTTCATCTTGTAAATCCAAGCCTAGATTCACAAAATAATCACTATAACCTGCAACTCGTACAATTAAATTTCTATATTTTTCTGGAAATTTCTGTGCCGCCCTAAGAGTATCTGCTGAAACTACATTAAATTGAATGTGATGTCCATTCATTTCAAAATAGGCTCTAATTAAATGTCCTAACTTATTAATTCTATTTTCATCTGAGAGAAATTGTGGGGTAAATTTTTGATTTAATAAAGTGCCGCCAGTTCGTAAATGATCAATTTTTCCAGCAGATTTAATAACTGCAGTTGGACCTTTAATATCCATTCCTTGAACTGGAGAAATACCTTCCGATAATGGCATATATGCCTTTCGCCCATCTGGAGTAGCACCTGTTACTTGACCAAAATAAACATGTACAGTAGTAGGAAGTAGATTAATACGATGTACACCCCCTTTAGTATTAGGACGGTTATCGATAGCGTTATAGACAATTTCAAAAACTTGAGTAGTTATTGAATCAGCATAATCATCATCATTCCCATATTTAGGAGTTTTGTAGAGTAATTTCTGATGAATACTTTCGTATCCTTCAAAATCCTTATCTAGAACTTTTACCATATCTTCCATAGAGATAATTTTTTTATCGAACACATTATATTTTAAGGAACTAAGACAATCTGTTACACTTCCCATTCCCACAATTTGTATATAAGAGGTATTATATTTTGCACCGCCACCATTATAATCCTTCCCATTCTTAATACAATCATCAATCAATACGGATAAAAATGGTGCTGGATTTTGTGCCCAAATACGTTCGATTATTTGGTTTCCCTTAATTTTAATATCCACAAAATGCTTAATTTGGTTAGCATAAGCTTCAAAGAGATCATCATAAGTTTCAAAAGTCGTAGGATCACCAGTCTTTAGTCCGATCTGCTTTTTTGTTAGAGGATCGAAACCATTATGAAGTGTTATTTCAAGAATTTTTACTAAATTAAAATATCCCGTTAATATATAAGCCTCTTTTCCGAAAGCTCCAGATTCAACACATCCACTTGCTCCTCCATTACGAGCATCTATTATAGATTTTCCTTGCCTTACTAATTCTTGAATAATAGCATCTGCATTAAAAACTGAAGGTTGACCAAAACCTGTTTTTATAATTTCAAGAGCTCTTTTCAAGAACTTATCTGGGGTTTTTTTACTAATCTGAACATTACTGCTTGGTTGCACTATTCGCATTTCTTCAATAACATCTAAAAGCATGTAAGATATTTCATTAACTCCGTCAGAACCATCTTCTTTAAGTCCACCAATGTTAATATTGCAAAAGTCTGTATATGTATTGCTCTCCTCTGCTGTGACACCAACCTTAGGAGGGGCTGGTTGATTATTGAATTTAATCCAAAAAGCTTGTAGCAATTCGATAGCTTCTTCCTTTTTTAATATTCCATTATCAATGTCAATTTTGTAGAATGGATATAGGTGTTGATCTAAGCGTCCTGGATTGAAAGAATCCCATGTATTATATTCAGTTATGACACTTAAATGAATAAACCAATAATGTTGAAGAGCTTCCCAAAATGTTTTAGGTGCTCTCTTGGGAACATTAGAGCATATTTCTGATATTTTTTCTAACTCTCTTTTTCTATTTGGTTCTGATTCCATAGACGCTAATCTATTCGCTTCTTTTGAATAACGAGCGGCATAATTAATTATTGCATCTGCGACAATATCCATAGCAATTAATTGTTCTCTTTTATTATAGGCATTGGGATCATTGTAAAAATCTAAACGTTCTATACTATGTCTTATTTCTTGTTTGAAGTCTAAAATTCCCTTTTTCCATATATTTTTCCCTGCTACTGTATGTCCCGGGGCCCTTTGTTCCATAAATTCTGTGAAAATACCTGCTTCATATGCATTAATCCACTCAGGGTCAACTTTAGAGAAAATTTTATCACGAATAGATTTTCCCTTCCAAAATGGAATGATAATTTCTTTTGATTTATGCAGTGTTTCATCAGAGACTTTAAAGGAAATTTTTTTACGGGTATTTAGGATATCCAAATCTTGTAAACTGTGGCAACATACTTCTGGATATGTAGGGGTTGCTTTTGGTTCTGGACCTCGCTCTCCGACAATTAATTCACCTTCATTTATAAAGATCTTCTTATTTTCTAAAATATATTTAAATGCTTTAGCTCTGGCAATAGGCGTAGAAAATTTGTGAGCTGCACCAGTCTTATAAAAATCTGTTATTAAGAGAGCACGTTCTAATGAAAGATACGGAACTGCTTCACGACTTTGTGTTCGCAGCTTTTTGATTCGTTCATTCATATTTAAATAATTTAATAAAACATCAAAACCATCTAATTAATGAAAATAAAGAATTTAATTAATAAAAAAATATTTCTATTGACTACTTTTTTTTTCTGCTTTTTTAGCTTCTTTATCTCGAATCACTCGTCTTAAAACTTTTCCGACAGCACTCTTGGGGAGTGAACGCACAAATTTCACAATTCTTGGATATTTGTAAGCAGCCATATTCTCTTTTGACCAGCTAATTACTTCTTCTTCTGTAATTTTTCCTGCATAATCTTTCTTAAGAATGATGTAAGCCATTATATTTTCACCTCTTTCTGGATCTTTAACACCTATCACAGCACATTCTTGAATTGCAGGATGCTCATATAAAATTTCCTCAATTTCTCTTGGATAAACGCTATGACCTTTATATTTTATCATATCTTTAACGCGATCGATTAAAAAAATATAACCTTCTTCATCAATTTTTGCATAATCTCCCGTTCGCAGCCATCTATAACCCCCTGCTTCAAAAAATACCATGTTATTTTCTTCAGGACGATTATGATACCCTAGCATAATCTGAGGTCCTGACGCAACTAATTCTCCAGATTCCTCTAGAGGTAAGAAATTTAAATTGTCATCAATAATTCCAACTAAGGTGCTAGCTATAGGAATACCACAACTCCCTTCCTTTTTCTTAGCCCATGGGGGAGAATTTGAAACACAAACAGTTGATTCACTCAAGCCATATCCTTCTCCTAATGGAAAGCCTGTCTTTTGTTCCCATTCTTTCGCAACTTCAATAGGCATTGCAGATGCTCCTACATTGCAATATTTAAGATTAGAAAAATCAACATCTTTACTTAAAGGGGATCTTATTATATTGATAAACATAGTAGGTACTCCAAGTATGAAATTAGCTTCCTTTTTTTTAATAGTCTCAATAATTCGGGGTATATCAAATGTTGGAAAAATAATACTTTTCCCTCCACTTAAAGGACCTTGTAGAAGCTCACAAATTTGACCATATACATGGTACCACGGGAGTATAGAAAGCCCTATGAGATCTCCCTTAATATAATGTTCTTTGATGTAATCTGTGATTTGTTTAATTTGTAAAAGATTTGATAGCGCATTATAATGAGATAGTTCAGCACCTTTTGGGTCACCTGTCGTACCACCTGTATATTGAATAATGGCAATATCTTTTTTTGGATTAATCTTTACCTTGAAATCTGTTATAGCTTCCGGGTTTGAATCCATCAATGTATTAAAATGGATTAATTTGTCTGTTTCGGGTATCTCAGGGACTTTTCCTTCTACATTCACTAAAATCACTTTTTCCAGATTTAATCGATTTTCTGCTTTCTTGTATTCACTATAAAATCTATCAATCATTATTAGATATTTAGTTCCTGAATCTTCTATTTGATAAATCATCTCTCTTGCCACAAATAAGGGGCTAATTGCAGTTAAAGTAGCTCCAAGACCTAATGTGGCAAAATAGCAAATACTAAAATGTGGGCAATTTGGCAACCAAAGAGCTACTACGTCTCCCTTTTTTATCCCTAATTTTAAGAGTCCATTAGCACATCTTCTCGTTAAGTGATCCAACTCTCCATACGTGAATTTTCTTTCATAATATTCAAAAGCTACTTGATTGGCATGTTCTTTAGCACTTGTTTCAAAAACATCAATTAAAGATTTATCTTCAGGAATGTTGATTTCAAGAGTAATTCCATCTGGTAAATAATCTTTCCAAATTCGATCCTTAATATAATCTGGGAGTTCCATTTTTAAATCCTCTAATAACTTATTACTTTACTTATTATTGAATTTAATATCAAAATTAAAATTTACAAATCTTAATTTCTTAGAATTAACTTTACAAATCATTTTTTAATGATTTATAATTATAAATTCAAGTATCTTTGAAAAACTCAAAAAAAAATTCTAATTTTAAATTATAGGTTTAAGATTTTGAAATCACAAGATGAATTAGGAATCCCTATCCCCGCAAACAAACCATTAGTTGTTAGGACGATAAAAAATGTTACAAAAAAACAACGAGAATATGCACTTGAAAAAACTGAATACAGTATGTTCTCCTTTCCAGCAGATTTAATCTTTGTTGATTTTTTGTCTGACTCTGGTTCTGGAACGATGACAGATTTCCAATGGGCGGCTTTATTTCACGGAGATGAATCTTATGCTCGTAATAAAGGATACTATGTTCTTTTGGAGGCGATAAGAGATACTTTTGAACGAGGTGATAATCCAAAAAGAGCTATTGATTTAATTATTACTGGAGAAACAAACGTAGACAAACTTATGGATGAACTTTATATAATATCTTACGAAGGAGGTTTTGTAAATGGAGGTATTCATCAGTTAATCCGACCAAATGCTTTCATAGTTCCACAAGGTCGATGTGCTGAACATTTACTCTTTTCTACTATCGCACCAATTTTAAAGCAAAGAAACGATATTACATACTTCATTCCGAATAATGGACATTTCGACACAACCGAAGCTAATATCGTAGCCAATGGTATTAAAGCAGTAAATTTGTTTTCAGGAAATTTAATGGATGATTTTCCTTATGAAGATATGGATAAAAGAAACCCATTTAAAGGTAATATGGATATAGTAGCTCTTGAAAATTTAATTCAAGAAAAAGGCGTAGAAGCAATTCCATTAATATATCTTACAATTACAAATAATACTGCCGCTGGTCAACCAGTATCAATGAAAAACATTAAAGAAGTTCATAAAGTTGCCAAAAAATTTAATATACCTTTGTTCTTCGATGCTTGTCGTTTCAGTGAAAACGCAAATTTTATCAAAGAATTCGAAGAAGGTTATCAGAATCGCTCAATCCAAAAAATAGTGCAAGAAATGTTCTCTTTTGTTGATGGATTTACAGTAAGTTTCAAAAAAGATGGCCTAGCAAACATGGGTGGTGGGTTTTTCTTTAGAGATAAAGGATTGTTTCATGAAAAGTTTTCTATTGATGAAGATATTGGAATTAGGTTAAAAGAAAAACAGATTTTAACCTTTGGAAATGATTCATATGGAGGAATGAGTGGTAGAGATATAATGGCTTTGGCAGCAGGGCTTTATGAAGTAGTAAAATTACCTTATTTAAATGAAAGGAAGAATCAGGTTAGGCGATTTGCGAGAAAACTTGCTCAAAATGGTGTTCCAGTAGTACTCCCCGCAGGGGGTCACGCTGTATATATCGACATGAATAGATTTTTTGAGGGGACTAACATAAAAATTGATGATTTTGGAGGCGTTGGATTCACAATTGAGCTTCTAAAACATTACGGCATACGAGCTGTTGAATTAGGTCCTTTCGCTTTTGAATGGGATAAAAAAACGCCTGAACAGAGAAAAGGGGTGCTTAATTTAGTTCGTTTTGCAATGCCACGAAATGTGTATAGTGCATCTCATATTGATTACGCAGTAGCTGCAATAACAGAACTATACAGAAATAAAGAAAAAATACCTAAAGTAAAGGTTTCTCGTGGAGCAGAATTGCGATTAAGACATTTTCAAACAGGACTTCAGCCAATTTACAAAAACTAGATAAATTGCAAATTTTAACCTAAACGAAATTAAAGTTATAGTGTTTCTATATCCTGAAAAAGTATAAAATTATGAATTTAAATTTCTAAATATCTAACATCCTTAATTTCTGTGAAATATTCTTTCTTCTAAGAATTTTCATGAAATCGTCTTTTCTCTGTTGAAGTCGTGTTAGGAAGGAATCTAACTTGTCAAAATTATTAAAAAAGTACTCTTTTCCTTCAACCATAATTTTGACTCCTTTCCTTTCGTTTTCAAGAACTGCATAAATTCCTCCTACTTCTGAATCATGTTTAATAAACACTTTTTCCGCCTCAGGACATTTCTCATTTCCTTTTTTTGCCCAGAAATTATTCTTTAATAAATATGATCGATACATACTCAAATTACCACACACAACCGTTTTTGTTTAATTATGATAAGTCATCGAGATATGCGTATTCATATACTCATTATGACCATCGATATGATTACCTAGATAATATAAAATGCAACTCAATTATAACACTTTATAACACCGTTGTAATATGCAAGGAACATATCACGTGTATAATATACGACTTTAATTCTATACTACACAAGAATTATAGTTACCAATAATCCTTTTAAATGAATAAGTAAAAAGCTCAGAAGCGTTTACTAAAAAATATTTAGTCAGGGTTATGTTAAAAAAATTTCAAGTGGAAAATATAAATATTAAAAAAATAAGAAAAAGAGCTTTATTTAAGGGTATTTTTCATCCAATCTTCTAACAAAATCTTCTAGTTCCTTCATAGTAAATTTCTTTGGATCATACGCCATTTTCCCACACTCATCTTCTAAATCCAAGCATGATTTAATATAGGCTTTATTCATAATTCTTAACATAGTTTTTGTAAAGAAGCTAAATTCTTTTTGATATTTTACTATTTGCTTTGCAAAATTAAGAGTTTCAACATCAAGGTTCTCAAGCGGAAAAATTCGTGTTGGAAAATTAATATTTTTTAATTCTTCCAAACCAACTTTATCTGCAGTAAAGAGTAAATTTTTTGCATAAGTTAATCCAAATGCTAATAAGGGTAGAAGAGTTGCCCCTGTTTGTGGAAAAGCTGAGATTGCCAATTCTGGTAATCTTAAATATAATTCCTCCTTAGGTCTATCTGCAAAAACTTTTAAATCAGAGCCTAATATCATAATCACACCTAAACCGACAGCAATTCCTTGAACTTGTGTAATTACGATCTTTTTCATAAGAACAATAGTTTGATTAACTTTTCTGCCCCATTCTGTTATTTTTGCTACATTCTCAGGAGCTCCCTGAATTTCAACGAGATCATAACCTGCACTAAAGAATTTATCTCCACTACTCTTTATAATAATACATTCAACTTTCTCATCCTCATCTGCTTTTAATAAACTTTGATGTATGGCTTTTAACATCGCAATATTACACGAATTAGCCTTATCGGGTCTATTCAATGTTATAGTTGCTATACGCCCTTTTGCTTCATATAGAATGAAATCTTGTTCGCTCATAATATCTTTAACCTAACTTCAAATATAAAATATTTTAAACGAACATAAAAGAGTTAAATCTTAATAATTTAGCTAATTATATTAGAATTAGGTGAAATACCCTGAAAATTAGACCGTATAAAGATAAAGATAAATTGAGTGTTGTATCAGTGTTAAGTGAAGTTTATAAGGATATCAATCCGACTGTGATAATTAATGAGGAAGTATTTGATTCAGATATGAAAGTAGCTGGGGATCACACTATTCTTTCACGTGATTATATAGTCGCAGAAGATAATAATGGAGAAATAATAGGTTTTGCTGGACTTTATAAATCTTCTAAACGTGTTCATTGGATCCTTGACCTTTTTATGCTGCCTAAATTCTTTAAAACTAAACCAATGGTAGAATTATTTAATTCTGTACTTATTATGGCAAAAGAACAAGAAGCTCCAGAACTTCGCTTCATCACAACTAAATATACGTTTGAAGATACCCCATTGCATAATGAAATAAAAAAAATGGGACTAGAACCAGTGAATTATGGTTTTTGGATGCGTTTAGACGATCTTAGTTCCCAACCACAATTAAAAATTCCAAATAATATAAAAATACAAAAAGTAAAAGTATTAAATGATATAAGTAGTTATGTAGCAGTTCGTAATGATGCGTTCAGTAAGCATTTTGATTTTAGACCCACTACTGAAGAAGAACTAAAGACAGTTTTAGAAGGTATTTTGAAAGATTATGATAAAGAACACTGGCTTGCCTATGATGATGATAAATTAGTAGGGATTTGTTCTTCAACAATTAATCCAGAATTAAAGCATATTGGAACAATTACCACTTTAGGGTTACTCCATGAATATCATCGTCGTGGAATTGGCAGCTCATTACTGGGTCATGGAATACATTCACTTATCGAAAAGGGATGTAAACGGATTGAATTAGGAGTAGAAGCAAAGAATGAGAAAGCATTAAATCTCTATAAAAAGTACGGTTTTAATCAAGTCAAATCTCGTACTTTTATAGTTTATACGATTAAAATTGGGTGACAAAAAATGAAAAAAATAAAGAAATTAGTAGCTGTAATTTTAAGTATTTTCACTGTCTTAATTTCATGTACAACTAACGTGTTGAGTACCGATTATCATTATAGGGTATACAAAGGAGAAGAACATATATGGACTGTGATGGTAGGTAATCCTGCAATTCTATTAAGTCAAGGTTCAAAATTTAGAGTAATAATCGAGGAAAATTATAATGGAACCTGGATCGAGGACTTTACTTATTATTCAGGTACAATTCTTAATTATTCGATTGAGGTTTATAGCACTTTTTATACAAACCCAACATGGGATTTATTGTTCAACGGGAGTGTGATATTTTTCAATGAAACCACAAGAGATTTATTTACTGCTTTTACAACTGATTGGCATATAGCACTTTTTGGAATGTTATTTTTTGTTCCTACTCCAGTAAATCTAACATGGATTGGAGATTATTTGAAGCAAACATCATTAATTTTATTTAATGATTACAATATTAATGGAAATACATTAGTTATGCAAAATGTGTCTTCTAATATTGATTTCACATTTGATTTTAACGAAAATGGGACATTAACAGAATATAAGGTAAGTTCAGGAGCGTCAATTGGATATCATATAAAATATGGCAATATTCAGCTAGGTAATCAAATACCATTTGGAAACCTCTATTTAATCTTTATTCCTAGCACTATTATAATAATTATTCTCTGGACTCAGTATAAACTAAGAAAAAGGGAATTTTAACAATCTTTTTTTCTATATTGTAGATATCTAGATATTATTAGAGTTTTAATTGGAAGTAATTCAAATCATTCTTATAATTTCAAAATATGAATACTAACATACAAAAAAGTTAGAACAGACGTACAAAATTGAAAAAAAAATTTAGAATGTTAGTATTAATATAACGAAAAATATCTGAAACAATAGGGTTCAAATATATTAATGGATAAATATTTACTTGCAATTGTAAGGGAGAAATGTGTATTTTTCAGCACATAAGGGTTGAGGTGGTATAGGCTAAAATTGATCTCGGAAGTAGAGTTTTTCACGGAAATTTTTGAACATTTTCTTGGTCTAGACGGTAATTTCTATGAGAATGATTTATGGAGATCTCATTCAATCATAAAGTTGATGCATGCTTCGGATGAGCTTACCGACAAAAAGCTTATAGAAGAAGGTCTTAAAATAATTATCAATTTGTATAATTTTAAAGAATGTGGAGCGCTGTATGATTGGTATGAGATAAACAGCTATTGTATTAATGATTTAGCAGAATCAGAAAAAACTCTACTTGGATCAATTTTGAAAGCAGAATTTATTTGAATTGCTTTTCAAATTCCCATACAGAATCTTGAATTGTGTGAATATTCTTTATTACTTTTCCAGAATCTTTTGCTTCCATTTCATGAGCATCAAACATTGCTTTTCCTACGGCTAATGTTCTATTTTTTGTTTCTTCTATGATTCCCACGATATCTCCTTTTTTTATTGAAGGATCTATCTTAGTTATCCCTGGCCGCATTACATCAGCCCCATTCGTGACATATCTAACAGCTCCAAAATCTACAACAATAGTCTTCAAATCTACTTGGTTTTTAATTAGTAATGTTAAAACAGGAATGTATCCATCCTTGGATTTCCATAGTTTTAAGATATTATTTATAGCATATAAAGTATCTCCTGCTTCGGTTTCAATAACTTCAACATTACTTTTTGCAGGAAATATTTGATCAACAAATTTTTGATTATATTGTCTTAAAATTTCGTCTTTCAAAGGTCTAATTTCGGATTTTCGTATGAAGTGCCTATTTTTTATTTTCATGTTTCAAATTAGAATTAAATTTATTAAAATAAAAATCTTTTAATTTGAAATTATAAAAAGAAATAGTATGAGCAAAGTGTATACTTCTGCGGTGGTAATTATCCCACCAGAAGAAAAATGGGCAACAATTCAAGAAATTCGTGAAAGATATGATCGTCAAATTAACCGTTGGATGCCCCATATTACATTGTTGTACCCATTTAGACCCGAAAATGAATATACACTACTTGAAAAAGAATTTTCAAATAAATGCCATCATATTAAGCCTTTTGAAATTCACTTAAAACAATTCAAATTTTTTAATCATGGAAAACAAAGATTTACGTTATGGTTAAATCCAGAACCCATTGATTTAATTAAAAATTTACAATTAAAAATTTTAGAGATTGTTCCTGATTGCAATGATGTAAATAAATATAAAAATGGATTTAAACCACATTTGAGCCTAGGGCAAATAAAAGGAAAAAGTAAATTAGATAATGTAATAAATAAGCTACAAAAAACATGGAAAGATATCAATTTTTTATCAGGCAAAATCTATTTTATCTCTCGAGAACACCACGAGAAGGATAGATTTGAAGTGATTAAATCAATTTGTCTGCGAAATTAAATCTAAACTTTTAAGAATCTAATACAGTTTTAATGTATTTTAATACATAAATCGTGAATCTACCCTTATTAATAGACAGCTCTTTTCATTAATTAATTATGAATTCACGATTCAAAAAAATCAATACTGTTCGAATTGTATTTCTCAATCTTGGAATTTTATTTCTTATCTTTTCATATCTATGTTTTATCTACATAATTCCTGGTTTTGAAATCTGTGGAAGTGCTTGTGAGTTTTGGTGGTCATGGATTATAGATTTACCTAAATATGCTGATTGTATTGAGATGTGTATTATTAGAAATGAATTATATAAACCGTTTATGATAATTGGTGGAATCTCAATAATTTGTGAGATAGTATTTGAGGTGCTTAATATTATGAAGAAAAAAAATTTTCTAAGGGATGTAAATTGATTAATATTTAACTAAAAAAGAACACCTTCAATACTTGAAATCTAAAAACAAATAAATCTTTAAGAATAATAATTAAAATTTTTATATTCGAATTTCATTAATTAATTAATTAAAAACTTTAAATTTTCAAAAAGATACTTTATCAAAATCATGACAGATGATAAGGGAAAGGGAGACATAGTCTTTCAAGGAAAAACTGAGATGATATTTAAGATAATCGTCATCGGAGACCCTGCAGTCGGAAAAACAAGCCTTTTAACGAATTTCTGTGGCGAAAAATTTACCTATGAATATGTACCAACAGTAGGAGTAAATATTACAAAGGAACCCGTCACAATCAAGGATGACATGGGAAAGGATGCCACTGTTAATCTAATGATTTGGGATATTGCAGGACAACCGCAATTCTATATGTTGCATCGACCCTATTTTAATGGTGCTGATGGGATGATGTTAGTTTATGACATAACTCGCTCAAGTTCTTTTTCAAATATTAATAATTGGTGGAGTACAAGCGTAAAGTATGGATTATCATCGATCCCTCGTATCCTAATCGGTAATAAGATTGACCTAAAGGACGAACGAAAGATTATACTACCTATGGCTGAACATTTAAGCGAAAAATTAGCTGCACCCTTTTTTGAAACTTCAGCATTAACAGGAGAAAATGTGAAATTAATCTTTCAAAAAATTGCTGAACTAACTTTGCGTTCAAAATTAGAAGAAAAATAAAATTTGTTTTTCTGTTTCACTTTTTATAATTTCATTTTTTTAAACGTTTTTAGTTAGTTATATTTTTTGACGCAAATGTATAAAAATCAAATTATCTTAAATTAGTTCATATATTTTGGAGGTGAGTTTATGCCTAAGATTGAAAGAAATATTGAAATTAATGCCTCATCTAAGAAAGTTTGGGAGGTTTTAACCGATTTGGAGCACTTTCCTAAATGGAATATCTCTATAAAAGAAATAAATGAACTTGAATCCAATAAGTATTTCATAAAATCAACAATGGGAGATTATACTTCTACCAATATAGAACGAATAGAAAATAAAAAAACAACTTCTAAAGCTGACCATCCAGAATTTACAGAATATGGATTTATCTTAAATGAAAAAGCTGACATAACAGAATTATCTTACTGGGTTGATGTCCCTAAGATAACACGAGAAAAAATCCAAGCAAGATCACTTGAAATTACTTTGAGGAATATAAAAAATTTTGTTGAATATCTCGAAGATGGCGGAGATCCAGATGAGTATGACAGAAAACACATTTTAGTCCAACCCTAATTATCTTTTTTCTTCCTTATCAAATTTTTATGATTCTAAAAAATTCTCGAGATTTAAATAGATTTCTTTAGAACTAATAGTACCACTTTGATCACTGTTTAACTTTTTTCAATTGAGAGAATAGAGAGAAGAAAATATTCCATTGATTTCATAAACTCTACTTTTATAATTTTTCTCTTAAATTCTCTCTAAACTCTTCACAAAATCTAGCATAAATAAGTTTAAAAAATTATTTTTGAATACAAATTGAAAATTCCGTTTTTTATCCTTTTACGGATATTTTATTTATCCAAAAATTAATTTTTTCTTTTAAAGATTCTTTCACTTCATCGGTAAGGCTTTCTATAACATTTAATTTGCTTGCAAATTGCCCAATTTCATATAGAATCCTATGACCTCCTGTAAATACAAAGATTTCCTCTTTAATACTTTCAAGACTTTCAATAACTGTTTCTGGATCATCATTATCCTGAATGTACTTTTCTAATGTGTTAAATTGTTCAATTATTGCTTGCTTTTTATCAGTTGCAGAAGTATCTCTTTCAATTTCTTCACCCTTAGCCTCTTTTGGGAGAAAAGAAATTTCTGCTCTCTGAATTAATGACCTAATTAAGTCAAGTTCTTCTTCGAGAATTTTTTGATTTTCAATAACATTATTCAATTGAGGTGCCAATGCTTTAATATCGAGGGTTGCTTTGCTTAACTCATCGATTTTATCAGTCAACATATTGATTTTCAGGTTAGTTTGACCCATCTTTGTGATGATATCCAAACCAAATTTCTCTAGTATCGATGCGAATTTATCCATTTTTTCATCGACGTTCTCTGAGTCAGTCATTATTCATCCTCTCTTAATTCTCTACTAATAAAATTTTTAATTTATAGAAATAATGTACTTTTACAAAAATTAATTTTTATCGAAATTTATTATTTAATTAATATAATGCTATTATAAAAAACTTCTCAAGTGCCAAAGTTGATACAGTACGTTAATATTCTTACAAAAGACGGTAAATCTTTGCTGTTCAGGAATTATGGAACTTCCGATGTGGATCGAGATCTTTTAGCGGGTTTTTTAAGTGCTTTTTCCGGATTTATGAAAGAGATCAGTCAAAGTGATATTAAAAATACACAAACGGAAGATTTCAAATATTTTTACACAATCATTGATACTATCATTATCGTATTATGCTCCGACCTTAGTGAAGATGATAGTCAAATTAATTCTAAAATATTGAGTATAAGAACTAAATTTTTAGAGAAATATGGTAGTATTCTTGAAGATGATAGTTGGGCAGGTAATCGCAGTATTTTTACTGAGTTTGAAAAAGAAGTAGATGACATCGTTTTAGGAGCAATTAAAGTGTCTATTCTAGGATTTGGTGGTGTTGGTAAAACAACTTTAACAAAATTGATTTGTGGAAAAGATGTTGACCTTGAATATGTACCTACAATTACTGCTGACATTGCTTCTTATGAGGGTGATGAATTTGAGAGAAGTATAACTCTTTGGGACTTTGCCGGACAAGCCCAATTCAGATCTCTATGGAAAGGACTATTAGGTGGAACTGATATTGCTATATTGGTTACTGACTCTACCTTTGAAAATATTAATGGATCAAAAGAAATAATTCATGAGATTCTTGACAAATATTATCAAGATAAGTTAGTAATAGGTATTGCAAATAAACAGGATTTACCCAACAGGTTAAGTCCAGAATTTTGTGAAAAAATTTTGTCTAGTGAGAAACGTGTGATTAAAACTCATGGAATGATTGCTATAGAACCTATGTATCGAGAAAAAATATTAGCAATCTTAAAAAAGGCAATAAAAGAAATTACTTAATTAGGTTGAAACTTTTGTTTAATTTTGAAATTGAAGATATTGATTTAGAACAATTAGAAGATGGAAGTAAACTAATAAAATTACCCAATTTAACAGAAGAAGAAAAAAATATTATTAATCCTCTTGTTGCTCCTACATCAGGATTACGAATCCAAATCCTTAAAATTCAAAAAGAAATGGAAGAAGAGACATATGTTTTGACAAAAAGAAAATTATATTTATTTCTAAGAATGTTCAAAGCGATTAGTCTAAAATATAAAGAGATGAAAAATGATCAAAATTTGAATGTATTCATTTTCACAGATAATAGACCCACCAAGGATATTTTACTTAATTATTGTTCTAAGATCTTTGCCTATGATGGATTTAAGATTCATTACCAGACCGACAAAATTGGTGAATCAAAAATTTCTTCTCCTTACGGTGCTGCGTCAATAGCATTATTTGAAGATATTAATATAATTTTAGTATTAACTGCAAGTCATAATGATTTATCTTGGAATGGAATCAAGCTTTATATTGATTACCCAATTCCCATGTCAGGTAATCTTTTCAAAGAGATCTCCAAAAAAGCACTCGAAGTAGATGAAATCCCCATAAAATCAGATTTCAAACCAATTAGTATTGATGCTGAAGAAAAAAATAATGAATATGTAATTAATCTATTATCAAAAGTATTGGATATTAAAAGTATAAGGGATAGAAATATAGTAATTTGGCCTTATCTTGGAAAAGCGAGAGGAATTGTAAATCTATTTAAACATTATGGAGCAAATGTCACTGTTGTAGATGAGGAACTTAATCCTCCTAATCCCCTTAAAAATATACAAGAGGAAAAACTGCAAAAAGTTATGCACCATGCAAAATCAAATATAGCGATACTCTTAGATGCTGATAGAGATAGAATTGTTTTATATATCAAACAAAATGGAAAATACTTTACTTATATCCCAAATGAGATTTACACAGCTATGCATAATATCTTAGCAAGAGAATTTGATAAAAAAGTCATAAATGTGAGAACAATCCCTAGCGATTTGCGAGGAGATGATTCAAGTTTTATCAATATTTTAACCGGGGTCGGATATAAACATCTTGGTGTGATATTGTATTTCCTTCTTGGAATCGAAGTTGACCAATCAAAAATTGATACCGCAATACTATATTATGAGGATGAGAATGGAGATTTAATTAAAATTAATAAACCAAAACCTCTTAGAGATCAGATAATTCATTTAATGGAAATCCAACATATAGACAAAGAATCTTTCATTATGGTGTATTGGGAAGAGAGCGGGGGTCATACTTTAAATATATTGGATATTTCTAAAAATAATGAATCTAAAGAGTACGAGTTTACAACTGATTTTACAATAATAGCAGATAAATACCCTGTTCCTGCTTTAGTGCTAATAACTGAACTTATATGCAGAGGATATATAATATCTGAGTCAATTGATTGGACAATTAAAGGTATTAATCGAACTATTCCCGCTGTGGATGAGGAAAAAATCAAGATTATGAAAAAATTTGAAATCAATGACGAAAAGACTATTACTATATATGGTAAAGATTATCATATTCATGCTTTATCTGATAATAATAATATGATTGATATTTATCAATTAAAAAGTCATGATTCTACTCTTTATTTTAGACCAAGCGGTACAGGCCCAGACGTTCGATTTTATATTTTTGGTAGAGTAGAGACTCATTTAGAAGAAATAAAAAGAGTTCAGAATTATGTGAGAGATAATTACATTTAAATTAAATACTAAAGAATTCTTTCTAACTTTTCTTTAAAATCAAAAATTTAATTGGAATCAAAGATTTAACCTAATTAATATCAAACTTACAAATTATAAAAACTACAAGTTAAATTGACAAAAATATGTTTCAAGAGAAAATTATTGATGATAGAATTCTTGAAAAGATGTCACTGGAAAATATTTTCAAAATCTTTAACGATAACGTTTTTCCAATGTTAAATGAAGAAGAACGAGCATATTGTCAAGAACTTCAAGAATTTTGCTTAGACTTACATCCTAAAATCGATAAATCGAAGGATGTTTATGAGTTACTTCCTGAACTTGGAAAAAGAGGATACATACAAAGAATAAATCCATGGAAAGAGTTTAAACCTTATGGTATGAAGAAAGAAATATTATTAGGAACTCATATTTCACTCTTAGACCCACAATTAGAACTAGCTCGCGTTGCCACCGGTATACTCTGTGGCAACCCCACCTTTCATTATTATGAAGGAGGTGGTGAATCTGATATACCTAAAAAGGTACAAGATGAGCTTTTATCAGGACAAAAAATTGGGTGTATAGGTATCACAGAACCGGAAAGAGGTTCTGATGCGGTAAATATGACAACTATGTGCACCAAAACAGATGATGGAGTTATTTATAACGGAGAAAAAGTATATACTACCAATGGAGCTGTTGCTGATTATTTTGCATGTTATGGAGTTTACGATGAAGCAAATCCAAGAGATAGTATGGTACAAGCTATAATTGCGCGTGAATTTGGTGTGAGAACTGAGAGGTTAAAAATTAATTCTGTTCCAAGAGTTCAGATATCACATACTTTCTTGGAAGATGTATTAGTACCAAAAGAATATATCCTTGCAGATGATGGACTTGGCTATAAGAGACTTTTTGAAGGTTTAGTTCCTGAAAGACTTTCAATAATGGGTAGTGGAGTAGGAATTTGCTGGGCTGGATTAATTTATGGTATCATTTACACTAATTTAAGAAAACAATTTGGTAAACCAGTAATTAGATATCAAGGTGTGGGTTATGGGTTAGCTGATTTATTAACTAAGTCTAATGCCGCAACAGCCTTAGCACTACAAGCTGCAACTGTATATGATGATAGAATTCTATTTGCTGAAACCCCTTCTAAAGAAGCAGAAAAGTGGGTCGCGTCTATTTCTTCTCAAGGTAAATATTATTTAGCTAAACTTACACATGAAGTTTGTTATGAAGTTCAACAACATATGGGTGGAGTATCAGTTACCGATAATACTCCCGTAGATGAGTATTGTGATGTCAGTAAAATTGAAGAAGTGATTGGTGGTGCAAGAAATATCCAGTTACTTTTAATTCAATCCCAAATTCAGAGATATACTGGACTTCTATAAATAGAAACTATATACTTCTTTTCTTTTTTATTTTTACTAATCCTAATTTAGATTTCTATGATATACTAATTAAACCAATAGTGGATAAAATTATTGATTTTAGCCCAATTACTACGAGAAAGCAAAATATAATAATCTGAAATTTTTTGACAGGTATTTTGGGTGTAATTTTATGACCTAGTTTAGTTCCTAGGAATATAACAGGGAAAGCAAGGAAAAATACTAAAATCAAATCATATGGAAATACATCTCCAATAAAATAAAATGGAATTCTTGATATAGATAACATAGTTCCAATTGCGGCAAAATTCTCAATAAAACTTTCTCGATAATGACCGGTTTTTTCTAATACTGCCACATTAATTGGGCCTGCTGCACTAATCAATCCAGTTAGCAAACCGTACGAGAAACCACCAATAAAAACTAGAGGATGAGTTGTATTTAATTGATTTTTTACCTCAATTGTATCAGGACTTTTAAAATATTTCCATAATTTAAGAGTAGAATAAGTTACTATAAAATATCCCAAAATTAATTCAATCCATTCAACTTGAACAAATATAATTAAGTAAGTCCCTAGAATTGTAGCAGGGATTCCCAATGACAGGAATCGGAAAAAATATCCTTTATCTAAATATCTTCGATATTTTATAAAATTAAGTAGTGCAGGAAACATTCCCCAAATATTTACAAGGATTACTGCATTTCTAACACCGATTATTGGAGTTATTATAGGTATTAGAACCAAAGCATCTCCAAATCCTATAATTCCATAAACCATACTCGAGAAAAAAATAGCAATTAAAGAAAGATAAACTATCATACCGTAATTATTCAAAAGTTTAAAACATAATAAGCTTTACAGATTAGGAACTTATGGACAAAAATATTCAAATAGTTATTGAGTAATTATAAAAAAAATTAAAAAAAAATTAAGGCTTAAAACGAGCATATCCATTCATTATTTTCCCTTCTAAAATCATGTCGTTAACTTGCATACCAGCAAGTAAGCAACCAAATACTCCATGAACGAATTTAGGTTGAAATAAGCCTTCGATGGGAGTCCTCATTTTTAGTCTTGTTCTACCAAAATTATTTGTATAAGGAGCCATATCATAAACCGAACCGGTTGGTGAACCTGAATAACGAGCATAAGTTGCAGGTGTGGAAATATCAAGCGTTTTAATATGCTTTCTCAGATCTGGAATTAGATATTTTTCTACTTTATCTATAAAAAATTCAGCCCATTTCAATTTCTCTTTCTTATATTCTTCAGCATCTTTTTCACGTAATTCTACCCAATTTCCTATAGGTATGGGTGTAATTCTAACAGTTAAGTTAGGTTTCCCTCCTGTTGTTAATGATGGGCAAATCACTCCCATATGAAATCTGTTGTCATTAAACCCAATTTCACCATTTTCATAGGAATCAAATAGTCTATCATATGTATCTCCCCCGGAAGTAATAACATTATACCCACAATCTAATCCTAAAGCCTCAAGATCTATTTCATCATCAACTCCTATGCTTAAATTCATTGAAGAACAAGACATTTTCACATCTTCGACCTTTTTAGCATATTTTGCATTTAATTCTTTAATTATATCCAATCCTACCATATCTATCATAGCTAATTTAGGATCCACTGTGGTTACAACATAATCAGAATAGATCTCTTCACCATTTTCTAATTTAACTCCTTTAACTTTACCCTCCTCTACGAGGATCTTGCTTACTTTTGTTTTTAAAAGTACTTCACCACCTAAGCTTTTCAATCGATCTTCGATTTTTCGCGAAAATTCTATAAATCCCTTTGTTGGACGGAATGCACCATCGAGCAATGAATTCATAGCCGATATCGGTACAATTGCAGATACTTGCTCCGAAGGTAGAGCGCTAAATTCAGCAAATACGTTAAAAATTTCAATTAATTCCGGTTCAGTTATCCCAAATTTATCAAAATATTTTTTGAATGTTTTAGAAGCATTTTTCACAATCTTTGGACATTTTACTAATGTTTTGAAAATATCTGCCACACCTGGTTCTACTTTTAAATTATAAAGCTCTAAGTACATTTCTCTCGAATAATCTAAGAAATTGCTAATTTCATTCGCATTAGTAGGATATTTTTCCATTAATTGTTTTTTAAAAGTTTCAAGCCCCGAGGGCAATTCAAGTACTTTTAATTCATCAGTTTTGGGATCCACAATAAAAATTCGCATGTAATATCCTTTAAACTTCTTTAGATCAATTTGTATTCCAAAATACTCTAACAAATCAGAAATATTCGGTATCATCTGACAAGTATCAAATAAGAATCCATCACGTTCATATGAAGTGACATAACCTCCAGTTTTAGGCTCTTTTTCAATCAAAAGAACAGGCTCATTTTTAACATCGTGGTTTATTGCCCAAGTAAGGGCTGTACTTAAACCAGTCATTCCTCCACCAACAACGATCAATCCATATTTCTTTTTATCAGTCATATTATACCCACCTTTGTTATATTAAAAAGATGTTATAATAATATATAAAAGTATAAATTTCTTCTATTTTAATCAAAATTACGATATTTGAAGCGAATGCCAATATTCAAACACAATGATCTTGAAATCAACTATATAGTGAAAGGAAAAGGAGAACCTTTAGTACTTATACATGGATTTGGCACAAGATATCAAGGTTGGAATTTTCAAATCCCTTACTTTGAAAAAAAAATGAAAGTAATTACGTTCGATAATCGTGGAGTAGGAAAAAGCTCAAGACCAAATTATCCTTATACAATGGAGATGTTTGTGGAAGATATTAAAGCACTTTTAGATTATTTAAATATTCAAGATAAAATTCACTTATGTGGTATTAGTTTGGGAGGAATGATCGTTCAAAACTTTGTAATAAAATATCCAGAGAAGGTAAAAACTTTAATTCTTTGTGCTACGTCAGCACATTATGATCCTGGACCTTTATTTAAGAGTTTTAAATTAATAAAAAAACTAAGCCTAGAAGAACAAGTTGAGGCTTTACTACCTTTTACATATTCGAGAGTTTATGTTAGAAAGCTAAAAATGGATCAAAAATTATTTGATTCGATTAAGGAAGATACACTTTTTATTACCCCAATGAGAGATCCTACTCATTTTCAAGATTATATGAATCAGGCTAATGGAATGGCTACACATGATACTCGAGAATTTTTAGATAAAATTAACCATCCAACATTAATATTAGGGGCTAATAAAGATAGAATAATCCCCCTTCCTCATCAAAAATTATTACATGAGAAAATAGTAAACTCCAAATTAGAAATTTTCTCTGGTTGTGGTCATGCTTTTATTATGGAAAAGCCTGAAGAAGTAAATAAATTGATTTGGAACTTTTTAAAAGAAAATATGTAATTAGATGTTTTATTGAATTATTCTTTTCGATAGAGATATCTATCGTATAAAACAAATTTCACTTTTTCTGTTGAATCATCCCTTATGAATCTTATAAATTGTTTGGGTATGGGTAAAGTGCTACAAATGGTAAAAGTTAGACTTTCTACTTCTTTAGGTATCAAGGGAAGAGTCATAGATCCATCATCGATTTCAATATCAGCAAAAAGTACAGTTCCTTTAAGGTATATTTTTAATTTGTATAAATCATGGGAAGATTTATATTCACCAGAGATTTCTTCAATGATTTGCCTCATCATTAGTTCTTCAACATGACTAATTGGATCTAGGTCAAGTAATATAGATAAGGCTGCTCTAGAAATTGAAGAAACAATACCTGTACATGTATTTTGTCCAACTGAAACACCTAATTTCATTTCAGGGATAAGACTTAAATCAGCACAACTTGTTCCAAGTCCACCACCATGATGGATACAAGGATAATTAAAATAATTATCATCCAAAACCCATCCTAAACAATATTTGGGATTTTTTCCATAACCATATGGACTAGTAATTCTAGGTGTCCATAATTCATCTATTGAGTCAACAGAAAGTAGCTGAGTTTCTTTATAATTTCCTTTTTGAATCAAACATTGAATATAATGCATCATTTCTTGCATTGAAACGTATAAACCACCAGGAGCATTGAGATAATCATAAAGTGGAACAGGATGTTTTTTAGGCACCCATACATTATCTTTCTTTTCAGGTAAATACCCTGAAATTTTATCACTATCTCTATCAAACTCTTCCTTTGAAAATACTGCACGATTCATTTCAAGTGGGTTAAGAAATTCGCTTTGAATAAATTCAGGATATGACAATCCTGATAAATCCTCAATTATAAAACCCAAGCATGTAAACATATCATTATTATAAAAAAATTTTTCTCCTGGTTTAAAAATAACAAAATCTTCAGGATCTCCAATATGAGCTATGAAATCTTCTTTGTTTGTAGCTGGATAGACTTTTTTATAATCTTCAAATGTATAAAACAATGAAGCTAAGCCACCATCAGCAGCAGGAACTCCACTTGAATGTGATAGTATATGCTTAATCAAAATATCAGGATGGGTGGTAAAAGGAGGGAAATCTAAATATTTTGATACCGAATCTTCAAGAGATAATTTCCCTCTCTCAGCAAGTTTCATAATTCCAAATGCTGTTATCGATTTAGTTATACTACCAATCCCAATGAGGGTTTGTGGAGTCATTGGGGCAAATTCTTCAAGATCGCGAGCCCCAAATCCTTTTGAATAGATTATTTGGTCCTCTTGGAAAATACTAATTGCTAGCCCTGGAACCTTATATTTACGCATATAATTACGTATAATTTTTTCTAGTTTTTTGAATTGGTTTGCCATTTTAATTCAATTTTCATTTTTTTTAAAAAGTAGTATATGGCTAGTATTTATCATTTATTCTTTTTTGAGGGCTTTTTTTTTGCTTACCAAAAAGAAGTCTTTGATTTTTCTCGACAAATTTCCAACCAAATCCAGTAAGTTCTGCCAGAGGACCTCTTATGCCCTTAGGGTTCCCGGTCTTAGTGTATATAATTTCTGTACGTTTTATCGCTTTGAACACCTGATAAGGATTTTTAAATTTATGAATTAACGCGTTAGCTTTTTTGGGGCCAATATCTACTAATCCTTCAATTATAAAAGATCTCCTCTCTTTTTTTGACATATTTTTTGGCGCTTTTCTTGAAAATATTGGAGAACTATCCTTTACTTGTTCTCTATAAGCAATTCTTTCAATTACTATTGCAGTATCTTCTAAATTTCTTGTTGGTATTACCGATACCCCCAATTTGTATGAAATAAATGCCAAAGCTCCATAAATTGATGAGATTTTCATTCCTATATTCTCAAAAACATTATCATTTAAGCCCTCTATAATTAGAATTGGATATTCATACGTGTCTTTTAATCGAAGTAATTGTTCGAATAATCTATTATCCATTATTGAGGAAACAAAATCAAAACCTTCTTTTCTTTCAATAGCCACCTCACTTGAAATTACAACATCAGCGATATCTAACTGTTTTGATTCATAGATTATTGTGTCTTTTTTTTTATCTAAAAGAGCTTTTAATTTTCCTTCTCTGTTATCTATAATTATATGGAGTAGATTGTTTTGAGTCATCCTCTATTTAAGAATTAATAACTTCAGTATTAAATATTTCATATTTCAGTTATTAAACCAATAATTCTAAGTCTCAAAAATAAAAAAATCATAAAGTGATTTTTAAGTTAATTTAGCTTTGAATTCAAATTAAAACAAAAATTCCTTAAACAATTCTTCTAAAGTATAATTTTCATGAACCATTTTAGATAATGCACTAACAAATTTCGTAGGATCTTTTGCTTGAAACACATTTCTCCCAAATGCTATTCCCGCACCTCCTGCTTGAATTGAATCATATACAACTTGAAATATATCTGTGACTTTTCCCATTTTAGGTCCTCCTGCTATAATTACAGGCACATGAACGCTTTTGACAATATACTTAAATGAATCAATATCCCCTGTATAATTAGTCTTTATTATATCTGCTCCTAATTCAGCCCCAACTCTAACTGCAGTATTCACAGCGTCTGGATCATGCTCACTTTTTATTTTTTCTCCTCTTGGGTACATCATTGCGATAAGAGGAATACCCCATTTACGTGATGATTCTACCACTTTATGAGCATCCTGAAGCATATTAGGTTCCTCATTTGCTCCAATATTAATATGAATAGAAACTGCATCAGCCCCCATTTTGATTGCTCTCTCTGTAGAACATACCAAGACTTTTCGATCAGGATCTGGTGTTAAATTTGTAGCTCCCGATAAGTGTATAATGAGACCAATATCCTCTCCTGATTGCCTGTGACCTGCTTCTACCATCCCAGAATGCATTAAAACAGCATTTGCGCCACCGAAAGCAACTTTACTAACGGTATCTGCAATATTTTCCAAACCCTTAATAATTCCTAAGGTCATTCCATGGTCCATAGTGATTATTATTGTTTTTTTCGTTTTCCTGTCAAAAATTCGCTCACTTCTAATCTTTTTTCCAATATCTGACATTGAACTCCCTCCATTTTAATATTATTCTTCTATTAAGTTGAATTTCTTGAGGCCTTCTCTCATCTCGTCTTGAAATGGTCCTGGGGTTCCTTCTATAAATGCTTCCACAATATCTTGGTTTTGAATCCTTTGAGATGATCTTTTTTTAGCTTTCTCTTCAGCAAGTGAAGAAATTGCCATTCTCGCCATAGATTGAAACTGTTCGGGCGATAATTTTATTAGCTCTTCAAATATTTCAATAGTTTCAGGGGCCCAATCCAAACCTTTTTTCTCTTCTTCTTGAACTCCAGATGAAATGATTCCAAATTCTCGACTTGTAACAATATCTTTAAGATATTTTTTCAGAGATTCGATATATCGAGTAGATTCTTCTTGATTTAAAATAACTGCTTTATTTGCCCACTCATCACAATAGTTACAGTCATTACACATAGCTATACAGTTTTGCTTTTTAAAAAAATCTATAAATCCATCGAGTTTAGTATTATCAATATATAATTTCGCTTTAGATTCTTTACCTAATGTTTCTGATATACCTAGATTTGGGTCATTTTGCTCTAATCCTCCATGAGACATTGAAAAGCCTTGAATAATATCAACAAGATTACCATCATATTTTCTCGAAGAGAATGCTTTTACAGAATTAACTATCCAATCAGTTGTCATACGTCGTCCAGCGATTTTGAAATCAGTAATTCCAATATCTTCATAAACGGATAAGTCTTCTGGGCGAACCCAACGACACTTCAAAATTTCTGCTGGACTTAAAAATTTTATAATACTGCAATTCAAAATACAAGTATCAACATAATTGCGTTCAAATTGTTGAAAAGTCTGAGATGAATGACCTAGTATATTATAATGATAATATCTGAAAGGACATTGATATAGACATCCATCAGTTAATAGAAGAACAATTTTACATTTTATTGATTCTCTAATTTTTTCTAAAGTTTTGAAATCACGATTTATCATCACATCAGGGGTTATTTCATCTGCTCCTAACATTTCATAAAATTTGGCTCTATTCACACTGTTTACATGTGCAATTGTAGAAACTCGGATTTTAAGCTTAGGAAATTGTTCCTTAATGAGCTGAATTAAAAAGGGAATTGTCACAATTACACTATCAGCGCCAATATCACTAATCCATTGGATATATTTGATAAGTTCTTTATGGTAATGTGAATCATATTCCATATTATTCATACATGGTGCATTTAATAAGTATGAAAATTCTATTTTTTTCTCATGGACTTTTTTTATGTAATTCAAAATTTCTTCTTCTGAGATTTTGTTTAATAAAAACGACGGTCGGCCTCCCCCAACTATAGAATGATCGGCAACACCATATACACTTGATACTGGATATTTTACTAATTCATCAATAAGGTCTAAATCCCAGTTTGTAGCTACATGAAGTTTCATTAATTACGCCTCTATTTAATTGACAATTCATTTTTCAATTGCTTTAGCATGAGCTTTTCCATTTAGTGGCAATAATGGAGTACATGCCATAAGTTTTGTCGGATCACCGTCTACATCATAAGTTCCAGCTATTGTTGCTTCAATTGGATTAGTTTCCCCTGCATTGACTTTTTTAATAACATCAAAACTTGTTTTATGAATAATTTTTGGAACATCAGGGCCACTATATTCACCCATTCCCCAATTCATCTTTTGTTCTTCTATTAATTGCCAATAATTCATCTCTGGTCGATCGCTAATTTTATATTGAAATACCAATGGTGCTATAGGTTTTAAAAGAGCTTTTAGATCAGGTAATTCATTATATGCCTTCATAAATTTTTCAAGGTATGCTTCCCATTCTTCTTTTGTGTCCATAACAACTCTTACCTCCTTTTTTTTCTTTTTTTTTAGTTTTTAATTTATATTTTAAAAAATCATTTATAGGCTTCAATTCCCGCTTTTGCTCCCATTAACAGAAAATCTACCATTGTTCCATTATAATCATTTTCAATCTTGAAGTAGATCCCCTCGAGAGTGAAAGTAACACCATAAATAAACTTATGAATATCACTCTGAAAGGGAGAATTGTCAACAAATTCCTTTATTAATGGATGCAAGTGTACAGGAACTTCATCAGCAGAATGACATGTTATTCCGAAACAAATTCGTTCCGCTCTGTCTGAATTCCATGTAAAAGTATAGTTAAGATGCGCGGCATTACAACAGAGATCCATTACCTCTTTAGCCGCTGCTGTAAAACCTAAATCTTCAACCAGTGCTTTACATTTTTCATAAGTAGCTGTTGAAGGATTTTTAAGCATGAAATATATATTTGTTGTATTATTCAAAAAATCAAAAGCAAAAAGTGCTATAGTAGTTAATCCATGCTTATTGAAGTAATCCTCATATTTTTTAATACTATTTGGAATATGCTTCATCGAGAAAAGTGGATTAATTGATCCTGGTATAATAAACGGCCAAATTTTTGAGACACCTTTTCTAGCATCAATATCAACACCATAACCCATGATATCAAAAGTATCTAATGTTTCTACTATCATTTTATGAATCGGTAGACCATTTCTCTCGATTAAGCCTTCATTCAATGCAATTGTATACGGATCAGGATTATGAGGTATCATCATTTCTACATATCTTACTGAAACATCTCTTTTTTCAATTGGTTTAGTAGTAGTTCTAATTGAGAGGGATGATCCTGAATAAAATTTTTTATAAACATTTAAAGATCTCCAAATAGCCTCTTTATTAAATCTCACTTCAGTAAGATCACATAATTTTTGAATATCCTTTACCATCTGGTTCAGATCATTATTTAATTTGAAATCTGAATTCACTTTAGGTAAATATAAATCAACATTAATCCCAATAGCTTTTAAGTCTTCTATCATTGTGGGTTGAAAAGCTGGAGGTGTTACTTCAAATAATGCAACAACAAGATCCATCTCGGATATATTTTTACCGTTCCGTTCTATACATTTTTTTTCTGAAGCATCAAAGAGCATAGGTTTTATTACAGGTCTTACCATTTCTGGTATCTTTAAAACTATATCTTCGTACATCACTTTAATTTCTGGTTTCCATTCCATTTTTTTATCATTTTATAATTTTTTTTATTATAATTCTCTCTTAATAGAGAGAAGGTTTTCCTCATGTTCATGATCATTTTCATGCCAACAAAAAGGAAATGAACCGAAAAAATCTCCGGTTATATATTCTGCAGTCACGCGGCATCCACCTCCACAATATTTGAGATGGTGGCAAGATGCACATTTTCCTTTTATTTTTTTTCTATCTCGAATATCCTTATAGATTTGTGAATTAAGTACATCTTCAAAATTGTCCTTTAATGCATTTCCAAGTGTTAAGTTGGTAGGATACCCGGCAGGATATATTGTTCCATCTATACCAATTCCCATCATTGTTCTACAAGCTAAGCACCCAACACCCCATTCAATTGCAGCCATTTCCTTATCATCCTTTGGTTTTTCCATAAAGGGTACCATATCGTAAATTTCATAAGCAGGTAAGGTGCCTGCTTTACCATTTCTTATTGTCTCAATGGCATGTTTGTATTTAAAAGCATACATTTTTTTATATTCTTCTATACTAAGGCCAATATCGTCCCAAAACTCAGCTGCTCGATTTTGTTTAACCACACATCTGAAATACGGCTGTGAACCCCATTCTTCAGATACTTTTTTAAGATCCTCTAGTTCATCAATGTTTTGTTTCATGATCGTAATCGAAGAACAAACAAATATCCCATATTTTAGGCAGAGATCTATTGCTTTTTTGGCATAGTCTAAAGAATTTTTAAATCCACGTATTTCATCGTTTTTCTCGGGATTTACACTATCAAAACTTACAAATATATGACTTATATTGTTTTTTTTACACATTTTAGCAAAATGCTCGTCAAATCTAACCCCGTTAGTAATAAGGGCATGAATATAGTCTTTTTCCTTACAGAATTTCATGATTTCACTAATATCTTTTCGTAAAGTAGGTTCTCCTCCAAACCATACAAAACATGCATGTCTACCTTGATTTCTTAAACTGGTTTCAACATTTTCTATTATCTTACACCAATCTTCTGCAGATAGTTCTGGGCGTGATACAAGGTCATCAGCAGCACAGTGAATACATTTCTGATTACATTTATCTGTAAGATACACGGCAAAATGAATATTTCCTGGATGAAAACCTCTTTCAAGTTTTTCCCAAGAGACTTTAAGTCTATCTTTTATTTCTCTAAGTTCTACATAGCGCTCAACATCAATACCTAACTTAGTCAGATCTTCTACCATTATGGATTTAAAAGCTTCAGGTATAATATCAAAGATACCCATAATAACGTCAGCATTATTAATGTATGCCCCATTACGATCGAGACATCTTTTTTCTGCAGCTTCAACTATTAATGGCTCTACAGAAGGCCTAAAGCCTTGAGGCATCTGATCTCCTATTCTACCAAATAAAACCTTTGTTTCTTCTTCCCATTCCATTATTTATCTCCATTAGATACATTCATTGTGTTTATGATCATCATCATGCCAACAGAAAGGAAGCGCGGCTAAAAAGTCTCCTGTCTCATTTTCAGCATGTACTCGGCAACCACCGCCACACATTTCGAGATGATGGCAAGTTGAACATCTTCCTTTAATTTTCCTATCTCTTATGGCTTTAAACATTTCAGAATCCATAATTTCTTGAAAATTTTGTTCTAAGATGTTACCCAAAGTTAGTTGAGAGGGATAATCACATGGGAAGAAATCACCGTTAACATCTATACCAGAAACTGAACGACATGCTTGACATCCAACTCCCCATTCTAAAGCCGCTTTTTCTTCGAGCGTCCGTGGACATTCCATAAATGGCACCATATCATAAGTATATACCTTATTTAGAAAGGATGCTTCTCCATTCCTTACCGCATCAACAACATGTTTGAATTTAAAGTCGTAAAATTGTCTATATTGATCATAATCTAAACCAATATCATTCCAGTTTTTCTCCGCAGTTCTTTGTTTAATAACAGCTCTAAAATAGGGTAGAGCACCCATAGCTGCCAACTTCTCTTTAATATCTTCTAATTCATCAAAATTTTCCTGCTGGACTGTAGCTGTGCAAATAACTAAATGTCCATAGTCGAGTGCTAATTGAATTGCTTTTTCAGCAGCTTCTTTAGCTTTGGGATATCCTCTTATATAAGCCGCACGTTCGGATGAGATACTATCATAGCTTATAAACACATGGTGCATTTTTACCTCCGCACATAATTTAGCTAGTTCCTCATTAAACAACATTCCATTAGTCGATATGGCTTGGTAATATCCTTTTTCACCTGCATATTTAATTAAATCCTTTATATCCCTACGAAGGGTAGGTTCTCCACCAAACCAAATATAGCACCCTCTCCTATTTTGTTTGCGTAAGGTTTGTTCAACATTCTCTAGAATCTGGATCCATTGTTCTGTGGTTAATTCTGGACGTTTTCCCATCAATTCAGCGGCACAGTGAACACATTTTTGGTTGCATCTATCAGTAAGATACATGGTAAAATGATAAACGCCAGGCGCCCAAGCTCCACCTACATCATCCCAAGTGCGAGCATATGCTTTTCTAGCTTCAGATATCTTTACATAGCGAGCCGTTTCAATACCAAGCGATTCCAGATCTTTAATAACAGTCGGTTGAAATGCTTTAGGAGTTATTTCGAATAAAGATGACAATAAATCATCTCTACTTACATAACCTGAATTTCTAAGCCTTGCTGTTTTTTCAGCTGCTTCATACCACATAGGTTTTATAGATGTACGAAACATTTCTGGAGTTAATTCCATTATTTTTTCGAATAACTCTCTTATTTCTTTATTCCAATCCATTTTTTTTTACCTTAACTTGTTGTTACTAATTAAATTTTTGATAAAATTCAATCTAATAATTAATCTATTTAATTTCTTAGAGTAATAAGCTTCATAATTCATATTTATCCCGCTATATTGGAAAGAATTAGGAATTTTAATACTAGTTTTGATTTGGGGATAAATTATATGATGATATGATTCATTATTGTTAATTTCTTCAAAATTATAATGAAGATTGAAGAATCGAGATTCATTTTTTGATCCAGATGATAAGATATTTTTTTGAAGAAAATTATAGTCTCTAAATAAAATAAAATCCTTACTAAGTAATCCTTTTTTAAAACTTCGAATTTTTTCATATTTTTTAAAAGATGGTTTTTCTTTAAACGAGAAACTTGAACCTTCATAAATACCAAAGAATATACCTTGATCTTGAAATATTTCTTGATTAGATTCAATTAAAATAGGCTGTATAAAATCTTCATTTAAACATATTTTTTTATAATATTGATATCCAACTATTTCTATGAATGAGACAATGCCAGATATAATTAATAAATCTATTAATTGCCCTGTACTAATTTGAATAATTTGAGCTTCTTTAGGCAAAAACCAAAATACATTATAACTTGGTAAAAAGGGAATGAATAGGGACTTTCCAGACATAATATAATTACTAAAAAGACCATATAGTACTGATATATCTCCTAAAACCAAAATAATAACTGTTAGAGGAATTGCTGATAAAAATACACTTAAAATTACAATTTTTTTTAATAAATTTAATTTTTGACAAGAAAGCATAATTATGAATTACATAATTTTTAATTGGATATCTAAACTTTCATGGTTTACTCACTATGATTTATTTTTAAATATAAAAATAAATTATATTTAAAAATTTCGAATTAACTAAGGAAAGGATATATTTTTAAAAAGAAAAACCACATTTAAGTTAAATTTTATTAAATTGTTAGTTGAACTCAATAAAACTTATTTTTCATCTTTTGCTCTAATTTCAGGCTTTTTTGAACCTGTGGTTAAATGTAAATTTATAGTGCTTAAAAAAAATAACATATTTATCATGCTAATTGAAGTGTCAGTAAACTTTTCTGTTTTATAATTTATTACATTATAAAAGTGAGATATTTTACTTCTTTTGAAAACCTCTACTACTTCTGGAAAAGAAGTATACTTTAATTTTATTTTAAATTTTTCAGGAGATTCATGTGCGGGGGAACCAGGGAAAATATAATAGGGTTCATTCATAATGGTAACTGGTTTTGAATTTGATTTTCCATATTTTAATCCACATTTCAATCCAAAATTAAAATCCTGAATAATATCAAATCGAGATTGAAAAGGAAAACCAATTGTTAACCAAATTCTTAACGTACGTTGAAATAACGAAGCATTTTTTATTAGATTATTAATTTGTTCTTTAGGAAATCTAAAAGTGGGGTCACATATCTCAGCTATTTTCTGTTGGACATTCTGGGACATTGTTCGGGGGGAAATGCTAATAGATGAATATTTTCGATCAAATGTATTGTAAAATGATTTCCACATATTTTTAGGGAAAGGTAATCTCCAAATCTCGATATCTGCACAAATATCTAGTTTTTCTTTTCTTATAAGCTCAAAAAGAGTATTCCAATATTTAAAATTCCCAGGATAAACTCCGTGACCGAAAAAAACGCTTGGAATATTATAATCAGTAAATATTTTACTAATATCTTCTACAACTTTTTCTGGTTTTCGAAGTACTACTTGATTTCTTCCCATAAGATTTATCTGAGCTCTTTGACCTCCTGCACAGAATGGGCAATTAAATGGGCATCCCCTTCCAATAGGAAGATTATAAGAAATACCCATTATTTTTTTGCTGCATTCCAAATAATTTTTAGCATTTTTTAGCAAAGCCACATTTGTGAAATTCATATCATCTAGATTTTTTGCGGTATACGATAAAGGATTAACTTTTATTCGATTTAAGGTATCTCGATAAGTAAAATTTGGAACTGAATCAAGAGATTTACCACTTTTTCTATTTTGCATGAAACTTACAAAAGGTATCTCACCCTCTCCCCTAATTACACCATCAATATATTTGTAATATTTTAAAATTTGATCATGATAATAAGACGCACTGAATCCGCCTAAAACTACTTTAGAATTAGGTCTTAAAGTTTTGACTAGTTTACCAATTTCAAGGGCACCAGAAGCGTTATGAATCCAATGTAAATCTATCCCGCAAACGTCAAAATCTATAGTTTTTAAATAATCTAGTAGTTCCCAATTAGAATCTAGATATTTTTCAAGAGGATGGTTGATGATTTGTACTCCAAAACCTTCTCTTTCCAGTAAGTCAGCAATGGCAAAAACACCCATTGGAATAAAAATAAAAGAACCTCTAATTGGTTTCGACTTTTTATTGTTATAAGATTCCAATATTCTTGATGGATGGATAAGAATAATGTCATATTCTTTCAAATTGAATACCAAAGAGTTTAGTAGGGAGATTATATTCTAAAAAAGTAGAACAGATAAAACAAAAATACAAAAAGTATTAAAAATTCGACAGATAATCTAAGAGACTTTTTGATTAAATAGCTATAAGGCACTAACTTCTCATGAAACAAATCCAAATTTTTAAATAGGCTTGAAACCTTAACAGTACCTAAACCCTGCGTGTTGATATCATAATCCAAGTCTATCTTTGACTTACTAAGCATATCGATCAAAGCTTCGTGAGAAATATTTGGGTCATATTCTTTAATTAATGCTATTACACCTACTCCAATTGCAGTAGCAACACTAGTACCTGAAACTTTTAATCTCAAATCATTGGTTATAGGGACATTTATATCTGTACCAGGAAAACATATGTCTGGTTTCTTCCTTTCGTCAAGAGTAGGACCCCTTCCACTAAAACTTGAGATTTTAAATTCTTTATTGAGGGACCCAATTGTAATCACCTTTTTAGCAGCCCCAGGACTTCCAATTGTATATGAATTTGGGCCAGAATTTCCTGCTGGACAAACTACTATAATTTTCTTTTCTGATAACATATCACAAGCTAGGGATAAAAGATCGTTGCCATCAGAAGAGTTTTTTGTTGTTAAAGAAATGAATACAATATCAAGATCAATTTCTTCTTTGAAGATCTTATCAAAAACGTTTAAAATATCGTAAATGGAGTATTCTTCACTAGGATTGGAAATATCAAAATCGTAAATACTGACATTTGGAGCAATTCCAATATAATTACTGTTACCGTCCCTAAATCTATTACTAATGACACTCGCCATTACTGTCCCATGGGTAAATTGACTTTCCCCCTTTTCTTTTAAAAATTTCTCCTTTTCATATATTTTGTATTTTTTCAGGGAAACATTAGATAGTGCCGGAAATTTCCCATCAATTCCATCGTCAATAATGCCAACCTTTACATTTTTTCCTGTATAAGCGATTTCTGTTGTTTTATATTTATTTAACTCCAAAATTGAATTGACATCTAACATTGCGAGACATACATTCTGATTCTCTTCAATATTCTTTATCAATTGTTCATTTTCGTAGTTTTTGATCTGTTCTTTCTTTAAATTAACTAAAATTGACGGAATGAAATCAATCATACCTAAAAATTCCAAATGGTTATATTTTCTGATGAAATTTTCTCGGTTTGAAAGATTATCAAATGATATTAATACATTACAAATTTGTTCTTCTGAAAGAATTTTAAGCTTATCCTTAAAAGGTGGATAGACATTCATAGTACTTGCTAGATTAGGACTTATCAATATAAATGAGAGTAACCATATAAAATTATAGGAATAAAAAGCACCTTATTCTTACCAAGGTCTTTTTATATATGAATCACGTGCTAATTCTAATTTATAGGGATGATTTTCATTAAAATGAGTTCCTCTACTTTCCTTTCGAGAAAGCGCACACCTAATTAAGAGTTCTGCTACCATTGATAAATTTCTTAATTCTACTAAATTTTTTTCAACCTTATAATTCCAATAGTAATAATCAATTTCTTCTGAAAATATTATCATTCTCTTAAGAGCTCTTTTCAATCTTGCATCAGATCTTACAATCCCTACAAAATTTTGCATTAGCATGCGAATTTCATCCCAATTTTGGGTAATGACTACAGCTTCTGAAGAGGGGACTGCATTTCCAGACTCCCATTCAGGAAATTCAGCGATTTTTTTTTTCGATATATACTGCGATAAATAGGTTGCACATTCATAAGCACTAACTAATCCTTCCAATAAGGAATTAGAGGCTAATCTATTACTCCCATGGAAACCAGTACATGCTGCTTCTCCAATAACAAATAGGTTTTTAATATCTGTCTTGCCGTTGATCTCGGCTACTACTCCTCCACAACAATAATGAGCGGCGGGTACTACGGGAATAGGTTCTTTAGTAATATCGATATTAAATTCTAAGCATCTATCATATATTGCAGGATAATGAGTTTTTATAAAATCAGAATCTCTATAAGATGCAATATCTAAAAGAACGTAATCATTACCAGATTTTTTCAATTCTGCATCAATAGCTCTTGAAACAATGTCACGAGGAGCTAAATCTTTTTGAGGATGATACTTTTCCATGAATTCATTTCCTCTAATATCCTTCAAGATAGCACCTTCTCCCCTCATTGCTTCAGTGATTAAGAAGGATTTTGCATAAGGATGATATAAGCAGGTAGGGTGAAATTGATAAAACTCAAGATTAGATATCATAGCTCCCGCTCTATACGCCATCGCAATACCATCCCCAGAGATTATATCTGGATTTGTGGTATATAGGTATATCTTACCAGCACCCCCCGTAGCCAAGATAGTCGCTCGTGCGGAAATATTGTGAATCTCCTCGGATTCTTGTTCTAAAATATAGGCACCGCTACACACTAAATTTTTTACATAGAGATTTACAGCACACCAGTTTTCTTTGATTTCTATATTATCTAATTTTTTTACATTGTTAACAAGTATTTCTTCCACACTCTTTCCAGTTTGATCATTCACTCGGAAAACTCTCCTAACTGAGTGCCCACCCTCTTTTCCTAAATCATATCCTCCATTATCATTTCGGTTAAAATTTACTCCTAAGTTTATCAAATCATTAATTCTATCTGGTGCTTGCTGGATAGTATGCCTTACAACATTTTCCTTACATAATCCATCTCCAGCAATGATTGTATCCTGAATATGTCTTTCAAAATTATCTCCCTCATTCCAAACACATGCAATCCCCCCTTGAGCATGATAAGTACTACTTTCTTCCAATCCTTGTTTTGTTACTAGAAATAAATTTGCTCTTGGGGCTAATTTAGATAGATATAATGCAATTGAAAGCCCGGAAATTCCACTTCCAATAATTAAAAAATCTGTTTTAAACTTCAATAGAACTTATTCAAATTCTCCTAATAATAATTAAAACCTATCTTAAAATACAATTAATTTTATTAAAATTTTATTACAATAAATTTGTGGAAATCCTTTATTTTCCGATTTTTCTATTGATCTCCTTGATATAATTTTGTATCACTTCGATATACTGTTCTTGTCCTAACTGTGTAAAAATCTTTAAACTTTCCTCATAATTTTGTAATGCTTTTCTGTATTCACCCTGCAAATTATATACTCTCCCCATATTATAAAGATCAATGGCAACTCCTATTGGATCCCTTAAATTTTGATCAATTGTCAGTGCCTCGTCATATCTTCTCAAAGCTTCATAGAAGTCTTTTTGAATTTCATAAATTCTCCCTATATTACTAAGACTGGCTGCTTTGTTAGAAAATTCTCCTTTTTGGTCAAAAATCAAAACTGCTTCTTCATACTTTTCAAGTGCATTTGAATAACTTTCTTGATTCATTTCGATCGTGGCAATTTTAGTCAACAATAATCCCTTTTTGGATAAATCTCCAATTTCAGCAGCAATATGTAAGGCGTCAGTATATTTCTCCTTAGCAAGAATAAAATTATTTTGATTATTGTAAATCATACCAATATTATTGAGATAGATTATCCTCATTAAGGGATCTCCTAATCTTTCTTCTATGTTAAGAGCTTCTTGATACTTTTCTAATGCTAAATCTTGTTGTCCTAAAGCTAAATAAATCGACCCAATATTATTAAGAGTACCCGCCTTTTTAGAAAGATCTCCCAACTCCTCAGCAATTTGGATGGATTCATGATATTTTTCTAGAGCTTTATCGTAATCTTTGAATTCATCATAAACTCTTCCAATATTATTTAAAAGAATATTTTTACCATAAAGATCTCCTAAAAGATCTGAAATACGGAATGCTTCATTATAATACTCAATTGATTTGTTATATTCATCACGTGCCTTATAGATCATACCAATATTATTTAAGAGCGTAGCTTTTCTATTAAGATCCCCTACTTTTTCTGTAGTTTTAATCGCTTCTTGGTAATATTTTAGTGCTAACTCAAATTCATTTTTAACTTCGTATACCCTCCCTATATTATTCTTACAAGTGATTGTGCTCGCTAAATCTCCCAATCGCTCTGCAATTTCTAATGCTTGATTAAATCTTTCTAAGGCTTTATCATATTCACCTAAAGTTAAGTAAATCGATCCAATATTATTTAAATCTGTACTTAGTCCTGCAACATCATTTAGTGATTCATCAATTTGTAATGCATTCTTATAATATCGTAGTGCGCTCTCATAATTTCCCTTAATGAGATCAATAATTCCAAGCATATTAAAAAAATGGGATTTTGAGGTAATATCATTTATTTCTTCAGCTTGCATTATCCCTTTCTCAACGCATCGTTTTGTGGCATCAAGTTCTTTCAAATAATAAAATAATTGAGAAGTAAACTTATATTTTTGAATTATTGACATTTCACTATAGATTGGTTTAATCCATTCGGGAAAAAATGGTACTTGATTTTCTGAATCAAATAAATTAATTTCATTTAGAGGAAGATAAGGTAAAAAAATATTCCATAGATGTTTTTGAAGAAATTCACTTGTATTTGTTTTAATTAATATAACTTCAAAATCATTTCTAGTCCGAATATCCTCTAATAATTCTCCTAAATGAGAAGAAATCTCTTCAGGTGATAATTTTTCATTTCTGGTAAGATTAATAATTTTAGTTTGAGAATCCTGTGTATGTTCGATCCAAATAAGTCGATTGAGGAAGGGCATTTCTCTTAATGTGGGGCCAATATCAAAATCATCACTCCCAGAATATCCCATTATTACCAAGGTTCGGTTATTCATTATATTAAAAATTGCAGTTTTTTTATAGGGTTCAATGGCAAAAGTCTCTCCTTCGCCTCGATCTTTTCCTAATGCACTTATAGTAGTTATCAGGGATTCTCTAGTATCTCTTTTTGTAATGATATTACGTTTGGAACCATGGATCTTATAAATTGGATATTTATTGGAGGTAATCAGAGATTTAGGATCTTGGTAAAGGATATAATCCTCCTTAGATATAACAGGAATTATATCTTTATGCCACTCTTCATCTAAAACTCTTAATAATGCACGTTCGATTAAATAATCAAAATTAGTAGTAACAACATAATTCCCACGAGTGATGACATTACTTAAAAATAAGTGTATAAGGTTAGGTTCTGTGATATATTCAAGATAATCTAGAAATTTTAGATCCTCATCATAAGCTTCTTGAATTTTCTCTACCACTAATTCAAATCTCATCATTTCCAATGAGAGCAAGTTTTCAATTTCCTCTTTCGGAGCACATAAATCTAATAAACTTTTTACAATTTGTCTGGCAGAGGGCATATTTGAAGGAGGATCCATTGAGATTCCAGCTCCCACTAAAAAAGTATATTTTCTTTTTGGTGTAAATAATGATTCAATATCCTCCTTATATTCCTTGAAAATTATATCATCGACCATAGTTTAATCCTTAATATGTTAGAATCTTATAGTCTTCTGTTTTGTTCTATATTTTTATTCCTTTTTGAAGTTAATCAAAATTTTTTTTTAACAGAAAATATTTCTATTGATTACGGAATAAAGGGAATTTAATATGTCAAAAATAGAGAAAGTACTTTTTTATTGCGCGGGGAATACTTGTAGAAGCCCTTTTGCTGAAGCTTATGCGAACTGGTTAAAAGAAACAAAATATAAAAAAGAATTGAAATTTGTGGAATTCGATTCAGCAGGTATTTATCATTATTATGAAACTGCGCAACCTGGAACAATAAATTATTTAAAATCTAAGGGGATTGAGATCTCTGACTTTAAAACAAAAAGAATAGATGACACTCTCTTGGAAAAGCAAGATCTTATCTTAGGATTTGAACAAAAACATCACATTGACAAAGTGAAAAGAAAATTCAAAACTATTAAAGATTTAGATAGAAAAGTATTTCTATTATTGGATTATGCTGGAGAAAAAGAAAATTTGGAAATTAAAGATCCGTTTGATTTACCCCAAGAAGAGTACAATAAGGTTCTTGAGAGGATTGAAAAAGGGGTGTTAAATACTATTCAAAGGATTATTGAGCATAACAAATTAGAAGAAAATAAGTGAAAATATAACGTTTTTCTTGAAATTTTTTCATAAAACTTAATTATCATATAATTATTTCTATACATGATTAAATGTGAACAAAATAAAGCGAGTTCTATTTGTATGTCTAGGGAATACTGCAAGATCTCCAGCAGCAGAATATTTAGCTCGTTATCATGCTAAAAAAATGGATGCAGATTTGGAATTCGACTCATGTGGATTTTTTAACGCTTTCAATTATATGCAGCCTGAATCTCAGAAATATTTAAATGAAAAAAATATTAAGCATCCAGATTTTAAACCAAAAATTATTAATCGCAGACTATTAGAGAAACAAGATTTAATTCTGACGATGGAGAGTAGTCATTCTAAAGATATTATAACCAATTTTGCTGACCTAAATGAAATTGAAAATAAAACGTTTACACTAAAAGAATTTAACGGAGAATCTCGAAATTTTGATATTATTGATCCTTATTATACATCTAATGAAACTTATAGAGAAGTTCTTAGAATTATTGATAAGCAGGTTGAGAGCGCTATCAAGAAAATTATTAATATGAACAAGTCTAAAGAATAAAGATTCTGTAAAAATATCTTGCTACAAAAATGTCTATTTTTAAATGAAACTAAAATATAAATATATCTCCCTAGGTTATATTTTTGATGGATCAACTACTGATTAATAACTCAATTCTAGAAATCTTCTTAGGAGAGTTAACCAATATAGAACAATATGATATTATAGTAATTCCAACTAATAGTCGGCTTTTGCCTAGTGGGGATTTAAGATGTAAAGTTTTGAGAAAAGCTGGAACACAAGTACAACTAGAATGTAATAAGATTATTAATAAAATCACTCAGATTGCAGTAGGTTCTTCCGTTATCACATCGGGGGGGAATTATGCGAAGCATATTATCCATACAAATGGTCCTCGACCTGGGCAAGGAAACGAGGGAAAGAAGCTAATGTTAGCAACTTGGAATTCATTGAACTTAGCCGATGAGACTGGCGCAAATTCGGTTGTTTTACCGCCAATATCTATAGAGATGAGGGGAATTACTTCAAAATTATGTGCGCAAGCAATGCTACCTACAATTAAGAAATATCTACAAGAAAAAAATAAAAATTTAAGAAATGTTTCAATTTGTTTGGAAAAAAAGGAAGATTTTGAAGAATTTGAGCGGATATTGAAAACGCTATCTGATTAAATTATGGTTTCCTACTATTCTTTGATGTTTCTCCCTATATTATACGCTTGACCAATTTTCTCTCCAATATTCCGATAATAATTGTCACTATACCAAATAAAAGGTTTAATTTCTTCAAGAGAGGGAATATTATCTTTCAAATAAGCCTCATAGCCATAGGTTTCCATAACCTCACCTATAAATAAAAAATGAGTATCGCCGAAATCTACTGTTTTTACTAATTTGCAGGCATGTGTAATAGGAGCACCTTTTATCATTGGAACTTTCTTTAAAATGTCTCCATAGAATACATCAAAAAGATTTGATTTATTTATTTTATTTCCCGATTTGATACCACAATAGTCTGTTTTTTCTATCATATGATTAGAAGGGATATTTACACTAAATGCTTCATTTTCTAAAATTCCTTTATTTGTATAGTGGGATTTACCACTACTTATTACAAACCTTTTATATGCTGTTGTGCAAAGGTCTGCAACAGTAAAGAAATTGGGTTTACCTTCTACTAAAGCTCCTATTAAAGCTACGGGTTTAGGCATTAAATATGGGGTAGTTCTTATTTTTTTCATCATTATCTTTGATCTTTATTATTTTATAATTAAAATTCAGGAATCAATTTCAATGTTTTAGATATATGATATAAATGTAGATTTAAAGGTTCTAATTTAAAATTAAGTTTTAAATAGTTCAAGAGCAATTATTATTTAATAAGGATTTATAAGTATTCAGACTATCTTATTGAATTTAGGTATTAAAATTGGAAGAATATATAAAGGAAATAAATGAAAGAATTCAAAATCCCACAGAGAATATCAATTCAATTAAAGGATTTGAAATCATATCTGAATCATTAGTATATAAAGTATACGATGTTTTTGGACGTAATAGTTTGCTTTCCATTTTATATCAAATAGGCGTTTTTCCTGGAACACAAATTGCAGATAGATTAAAACGAGAATATGGTAGAGAAGAATTTGAAATAATGGAAGCATTAGTTATTTTAATGGAAGAATTAAAGGATTATTATTCAATACAAATAAGAGATATTCAACAATCAGATGATAAAGTTAGAATAATAATTGAAAATCATTGTTTTTTACGGAAACCAATTAGCCATCGCGAAAAATTGAATTATGGCAAATCTTTTTGTAGGACTAATAAAGGATACTTCGAAACAGCTTTTCAGAAATTATTAGGAAATAAAATAAAAAAGATTGAGATAAATTTTCTTAATAATGATGTTGAGAAGGATGTGTGTGTGGAGGAACTAATTTTTTATAAATAACTTCTTTTCAGTATTTTGAAAAAAAAAATTATAATTGATGTTAAATTTAACATAGCAAGAATAGAATTTCAATAAAAATTTTAAGAGAATGAATTATAAAAATGGCAGATATTAAAAATGTTGTAACATTAGGTGTAGGTCTTATGGGGCAAGGTATTGCCCAAGTTTCGCTAATGGCAGGCTACAATGTCATATTAGTTGACATTAACGACGAATTGGTAAATAAGGCTTATTCGGGAATAGAAGTAGGTATCAAAAAGTCTGAAGAAAAAGGAAAATTAGGAGAAGGTGTTACTGCAGCTGATGTAATGGCAAGATGTAAAAAATCCACTGATTTAGCATCAGCGGTAAAGGATGCTGATATGGTTATCGAAGCTGTTATTGAAAAAATGGACGTTAAAAAACAAGTGTGTAAAACAACAATGGATAATGGTCCTTCACACATAATTTTTGCTTCAAATACATCAACTATGAGTATTACTGAAATTGGTAAAGATAGTGGTGCTCCTGATAGAGTTTGTGGAATGCATTTTTTTAATCCCGTCCCATTAATGCGATTAATCGAAGTAATAAGAGGTAAAGATACATCTGATGAAACTTTTAATGCAGCAATGGATTTTGCTGGTAAATTACCATGTTTAAGAGGACAAAGATATATTGCTCCAGTATTAAAAGATGGACCAGGTTTTATTGTGAATCGCATGAATGCTCCAGTTATTATTTATTTGCATTGGGCTTTTGATGAAGCGGAAAGACAAGGTATCCCATGGGAACGTTTAGATGCTGATGCGGGTGGTAAAATGCCAATGCCCCCCTGTGTTTTAACAGATTTCACAGGTATTGACACAAATTACCATATTATGAATTATTATAAAGAAACTCTTTCTCCTGATTTTGAAAGTGGTAAAGTCATAAAGGAATTGTTTGAAAAAGGAGATTTCGGTCCGAAAACAGGTAAAGGTTTTTATGATTGGAGTCAAGGAAGAGCCGCAATTATGGAAAAGATTAATAAAGCTGAACCAGCAGGATTATTCAATCTAAATACTGTATTTGCAATAATGCTAAATGAAGGATGTCGTATCTTAGATGAAGGTATTGCAAGTGGATTCAAGATTGTTGATGATGCAAATATGGCAGGTATGAATGCACCAGGGCCTTTTGGCGCTGGGAAGAAGAATTATGAAAGCTGGTCCAAAATTTTAGAGGATTTAGCAGATAAAACAGGTAAAGAATATTTCCAACCTATTGAATTGATGAAATCTGGTGGATTCATTAAAATGAGAAAATAAATAACAAATATTTTTTTTAAAAAAATTTAAAAGAGGTTAGATTAATGTCTGAAAAGAAATTTGAGCATATTAGTATTGAATGGCCAACTAAAGTTGATGACCAAGGTAACGTAATTCGAGAAGGTACTATTGATGGTAATTATGCTGTAATTTCAATTGATAGACCCGACAGATTGAATGCATTAACTGATAAAACTACTTCAGAAATTTCCCAAGCTTTGCGTCTTATGGAAACTGATGGAAGTATTCGAGCTGCAGTATTACGAGGTACAAAAAATATTACTAAAAAACCTTCATTTTCAGTAGGAGCTGATTTAGCCGCTGCTTTCACTAAAGGTTTAAGTCCTACTATTCCTATGCATATGGCTCAAGCTATGAGAATACGACATCGTGATTATGATGAGATTGAACAATTTAGCAAACCATTGATTGCTGCTGTTGATGGATTTGCACTTGGGGGAGGATGTGAGCTAGTACTTGTATGTGATATTGTTATCGCATCTGATAGATCCATCTTTGGATTACCAGAAATTAATCGTGGAATTGCTCCCGTTAATGGGGCGATCACTAGAATGGCAGCTAGAATAGGTGTTAATAGAGCTCTCCGAATGGGCTTTTTTGGGGAACACTATGACGCTAAAAATATGCTTGATTGGGGGCTAGTCACATGGATGGCTCCGTCAGGGGAAGAGTTTGAAAAACTTGTACACGAAAAAGCTAAATGGTTAGGTGATGCTCCAACTACTTCATTATTCATTATAAAGAAATGTATAAAATTTGGAACAAGATATCCACAGTTAGGATTAATGATGGAGCAAGTGGGCTTTGGAGTTATTCAAGCTAGTTTTGATGCTAAAGAAGGAATAGCTGCATTTAATAGGAGAGTAAAATGCCCTGTATGTGGTGGTAAGGGAAAAATGGAAGATGGAAGCACTTGTACTAATTGTGGTGGAAGAAAAAGGATAAAAGACACACCTCATTACAAAGGGATCTAGATTTATTATAATTTTTTAATTTTCTTTTTTTATTCTATTTAATCTTTTTTTTTTATATATTAGAGAACATGTTTAAACTTTGAAGTATGATAAGCAATTCGAAAGTAGTGGAAGAAGCAAATAGTGGAAATTTATTTCTTAGGAAAATTTCAAAAGATGATATAAATTTTTTTTTTGAAAGCTTAAATAATAAAGATCTGATAACTTATTTATCATTGGGGCCTTTAAAGACATTAGAACATTCAAAGAGATTAATTAAAGGTTATTTAAAATATTGGGACAATCATTTTCAATTTAATTATATTATTGAGATCCATGAAATTGAAAATCTAAAAATCGGCTCAATTAGTCTTTGGAATGTTAACTGGCAACATCGTCGAGCACAGGTTGGTATTTGGTTACTTCCCTCTTTTTGGAGTAAAGGTCTAGCAGAAAAATCTTTAAATTTACTTAAAAACATTGCTTTTAACCATCTCAAAATAAATAGACTCGAAGCATATATTGCAGTAGAAAATAAGAGGTCTATATCTCTCTTTAAAAAAACTGGATTTAGAGAAGAAGGTTTACTGAAAGACTATTTAAATTTTCATGGGAATTATCATGACGCCATAATAATGGCTTGTTTAAAAAATAAAGATTAAAAAATTTTAAGATTTATCCGTTTTTGATGCTTCTCCCGTGGAATCTTGAACTAACTTATCAAGTTCTTCTTTCTTTTCCAAAGATTTGGAGATTAACTCCTCAGAATCAATTTTCTTTTCCAAAAGTTTATCTGATGGTTCTTCTATAGCTTCTTTTCCTGCGGTTACTGGCTTTTTTGCCTCAATTGTTTTTATTTTTAACAATTTAGACGTTGCTGCTAATTCATGATTGTATGCCATATCAAACGCTATATCTCGGGGCATAATAGCAACTTCCGGGGCTTGAGCTCTTCTTAGAGTCCTTTTATATTTCATTACTTTCCTAACAGGTCTAGGATATTTTAATACTCTCTGATATGCTATAAAATATCCTCCAAGTCCCGCAGTAGCTACACTAGCAAAAACTAATAAAGCTGCGAATACCCACGGCTCAGTAAAAAATTCAGGAAAAACCTCAATATATGAGATTCTTAAAGAAACATCATCTATAGATATCGTTATATTTTGAAACAAGCCAAACTCATCTGCCATGTAAACCTGGAAAGAAACTGTAATATTTACATATGTTAAAATAAGAGAGGTAACATCATATCCTCCCTCTTTTGCTAATTGAAAAGTATTATTAGCCACACTAAGTTTGACTGTTTCTGCCATTGAGTTATTGTTGAATAACACTCTAATTTCGGAATTTGGAGAAACACTAGAAGGCCATGGTTGGTCAATTTTATATTTAAAATTGACAATTGCTTCTGTGACTTGAACATTTGTTCCATTTACTGCATTTCCTACTTGTTCCCATGAGAATGAGGTATGCTGATCGACCTTTTTCTCAAATGAAAAGGTCAAATTAAAGGAGCGCATTATTAACATATCCCATGTATCCACGTCAACATTATAATCATTATCTTCACAGTATACATCTATGCCTAAAGTAACAGTAAAATTGAAATTATCATATTGCAATATTGAATTTAAATAAGAGATAAGGATGTTTTTAGGAACCACATCTAATAAAGTATCTGTATAATTCCAAACTTCTGGAGAATCTTGTCCAAGATCTGTAGTTTGATTTATTCCAACCATAAAGGAATTATGATTATCGACATCTGAAATTAGTACATAAAAAGTAGCAAAATCGCCAATTCCAAATTGTGGTGGTTCTGGATAACCACCTGGAGGTGGATCTATATCACCATCTGTATAATCACCTGGACGCTCAATCCCACCGTTTTGCGGTGCGTTTGGAACCGATCCATATGCCGTAACTGAAGCATTAAAAATAACTTCAAGCGAAGCGTCTGTAATTATATAATCTGACATGTTGACTGGCATTGTAATAGTTCTTTTCCAATGAATACTTGGTGTATTTCGCGTTTGATCAACATTTTCATCCCACTCATGAGTAATATACAGACCTGCCGAAGAACTCCCATTTGTATCAGGAGAGATTGGAAATTCTGGATTGTTATAATCTTGCCAATCGATATTGTTAAGTGGGTCATCAATTTGCATTTCTCCAGAATCACCAATTATTTTATAATTTGCTTGACCTAGAGAAATATTACCTGAAACATCTCTTGAGTCTCCTTCTATTCTTGATTGCCAATACTGTTCATTATCGAATGTAGGATTTTTAATCCAAGATTCATTCAGGTGGTATTCCACTCTTGAAGTTTTAAGCCTCTCAGCTTGTAATTCAGAATTAGTTCTATTTATAGATGATGTGATAATCATATTAGAAAATAATGGAATCAGAAAAATTATCATTATTATAAGAATTTTTTCATATGCACTCTTTCTTTTTATCATTTTATTATGCCTCCATTATATTCTATCCTTTGTTACTACTTTCAGTTGTTTTGTTTGGTTCGCTTGGTAGTTTTGGTGGACTTGGTGCTTTCATCATCTTACCTTCTTCTGTTGGTTTTCCTCTTAAAAATGAGGAAGTTTTATGTAGCTCCTTCCCATATGCCTTCTTAAAAGCTTTTTCTCTCTCTGTAATAAGTACTGAAGGTTCATTTTTTCTTGTTAATGTTCTTCTGTATTTTCTTACTTTTCTTACTGGTTTTGGATATTTTAAGACTCTTTGATAAGCAAAGAAGTATCCTCCAATACCCAAACCTGCCACACTAGCAACTATCAATAATATTCTAAATAATACTGGTTCTGGAATCAAATCCTCTGTGATTCTAACATATCTAATCCTAAAATAGACATTATCAATAGAAATTTTAATTTCTTCAGTTAATCCAAATTCATCAGCCATAAATATTTGAATTTTAAGCGCAATGTTAATATCTTTTGATATGTAAGAAGTCACATCAAGAAAATCTGGAAATGCTAGATTTAGAACAGTCTCAGCTCTACTTAATTTAATCGTTTCTGTTAATTGTTTATCATTAATAAGCACCCGAATTTCAGAATTTGGAGATGCAAGAGAGGGCCAAGTTGTATTAATTTTGAACTCAAAGTTTAGTAAGGCTCTTCTTACTTGAGTATTTTCTCCTGTAATTTGGTCTCCCGCTTGTTCCCATGAAACTGAAGTAAATTGGTCAATTTTCTTCTCATAAGAAAAGGTAAGATTAAAAGATCTTATTATTAATTCATTCCATCTATCAATATCTACTCCTATTTCATTATCTTCACAATAAATATCAATTCCTAAAGTAATAACAAAGTTAAAACCATCATTTTCTAGAACTGATGTTAATACATCTTTTAAAACATCTTCAGGAACTATATTCATAGGAGTGTCAGGATAACTTCCTAGAGCAGGACTATCTCTCCCTAGATTGCCTGTGTGATTATATGCTACTCTAATTGGTGGGAATGTCTCTTCAACGTCTGAGAGAAGAATATAAAATTCTGTATAGTCTCCTGTGGAGTAATCATCTAAACCTGTATCTCCCTCTTTATCTATTCCTCCATTGTTCCAAGGAGAAACTGTCACAGTAGCATTAAATTCCGCTTCAAGAGAGGCAGAAGTTATTATATAGTCCCTCATGTCAATAGGCATATTTATTGCTCTTTCCCAACGCACACTTGGTCGATTACGAGTTTGATTAATATTTTCGTGCCATAGATGAGATACATAGCAACCTGATGAATTAATTTCATAAATATCGGGTAAGATAGGCAGATCTGGATTTATAGTAGCTGTCCAGTCAATATCACTAAGAGGTTCATCAATACTCAAACCCCCTGAATCACCACGAATAAAATAATTTCCAAGACCATCACTTATTAATGCGTCAACATCATTTTCATCTCCTTCTTTACTTGCAATCCAATAAGTATCATCTTCAAACTCACGATTTTCAAGCCATTGTCTAGAAACCGAATGTTCTGCTGAAGTTTGTAAATTGTTAAATTCTGAATTTTGTGTTAGTCGATAATTCGATTCATAATTGGATATAAAAATCCCTAAAAACAAGATTAATATCATAAATATGAAGAAATAATATTTATTATTTCTTTGATGATTATATTTTTTAATTGAAACTTATCACCAACACTTTGGATATTCTAATATCAATATTAAATTAAATTGAATATGTAAAATTAACTACTCGTTATAAATAATTCTTAAGAAATAATTAAATAATGTTAATTAAAAAACTTAATTATCATTTTTTTAATGAATTCTCTTTTTAATTAATCTGGATTAAAATGTATAAGTATAGATATTTGTAATATACTTGAATTTTCACACGTAAATTAAATAAAATTAATAATAATAAGTTACTTAAGAAATTATTATATATATTTCAACTACTGAAATATAATAAATTATTCAAGAGGAATCTAAAATTGATCCAAGGAATTTTAACATTTCAGTTCAAAATCAATCAAAAAGAAACGGGCGAAATAGAACCAGAATTTGAGCCAATACAATTAATATTCCGGGAAGATGAATATGATGAAGAAAATTTTTCAGATTTATTAATTGAAAATGATATATTCGCAATTTTCTATCAACATACCACAGGACTTTTTGGAGTGAAATACAGTTATAGCAACTTTTATGAGGGAAGATTAAAAGAGACTCCTTATCAAGTAGTTTCCTACTTCAAACAAGTTGCTGATGGAACGCAATATTTAGCAATCTCAATTTTTGAGTTAGATGATGAAATTGAGATTTTTGAAGATCTAATTAAAGAAATGGGGAACCGATTAGATGTTATATTTGACAAACTAACTCGAGCCAAAAATTCAAAACAACTCTCGTTAATAGAAAACATTAATATCAGACTAAAAAATGAAATTAAATTCACGATCTTTCAAGTAGACAGGTTATCTAATTTAGATAAGCTTCAAAAAGCAGCTTTGATTTATAATAGCGCTGAACGTTTAAAAATATTAGAAATTTTGCGAGAAGCTCCCATATCTAAAAAAGATATGAAGAGTATTTTAGAAAAAATGACTTCTAATATCAATGTTGATATTTTACTTCAACCCTTTTTAGAATTAAATATTATTCGGAGAGATTGGATAAAAGGGGAGAAAGATAAAAAGACTGGAGAAATCAGCCATCAGGGAGAATATCTATTTCTTGTCAAAGATATAATGATTGCTCGTATTCCAAATGAAAATCTATTGAATCATTTTAAAGAAACCAAAAATGAATTATTGCCTCTATATAAGCAAAAAGTAATAGACTTCTTTGCAAATTATGATCCTTATGCAGAAACTATTGCGGATACAAGAAAGTTAGCATCTATTCTTCTAAATCCTGATGTATATGATTTTTTTGTATTAATGAGGCACAATCATTATCCTTTAGATAAAATACCTAAGATTTTTTCTGAATTTGCAGTTACTGAGATTTTATTAGATGATTTGAAAAAACTAAATATTATCACCGAGGTTACTGATGATAATGATAGGAAATGGATATGTTTATTGACGGATATAAAACCATTGATAGTATTTCCAGAATATTTACTTCCTAAAATTAGAGCAGCTTATAAAAATCAAGAAACCGATGGAGCAATAACATATGAAATTGCTAAGAAAGCATTAAGCTTGTTAGAAATAACTTTTCCTGAAAAAGTTACTTTTTGATATTTAAAAACAACAAGAGGATGATTAGAAAAAATGTATATGTTTAAGGATAAAGATGTAGTAGAAATTCCAATCACATGTAAAATATGTCTAAAAGAGATTAAATTTACAATTTCTGTTGATGAATATAGAGAAATTACTAGGTTTCCCATTAAAAAGGAAAATGTTCATGGTGATCCTCCTCATAAAATAATTGCGTTTTTAAACCAATATTTAGAGGTTGAGAACTTTGAAATAAAAGATGTGATAGAAAAAGCTGAAGAGGTTTCTTATTCGAAAGAGCTTACAAAACAAGTATTAAGCGAAATAGATTTATCAGATGAGGAAATTGAACTCTATTTTCGTACTACCGGTCGAGAAGCAGTCTCTATTGGGGAAATGTCAATTTTAATAAATAAGCCTAAAGAAGAATGTAAAAAAATCGCTGAAAAATTTGTTGAAAAAGGGTTATTTAAAGAAATTGTCGGTGCAACACCTCATTTTCAAGCCTTACCTCCTTATGCTGCTTTAATTGCTCAATTACAAAAATTCTATAAATATATTTCTGATATAAAATCAAAAATTCCAAAACAATTAGATGTGTCATTCGCTAAACTGGAAACAGAAGCTGAGGGAATGGAGAGATTAAAAGATTCAAGTGAGGTAATGACGGGATTAAAAGAAAAAATGCTTTCTCAAATTCAGGCACAAAAAAAGGAATTTGATGATACCATATCTGCAATTGATCAAATTAGAACAATTTCAGAAGATATTTCTCAACTTGGAGATATTTCAAAATCCCTTACTGATGACCAATTAGGTTCTTTGTCAAAGCAATTCGAAAATCTTAATGTTAAAACATCTCAAATAATTAAAAATCAAGTAGATGATCTTAGAAATCAATTTGGTGATATTAAAAACACTATTACAGATAATCTACAAAAATTGAGATTAGGGGTAATTCAACAAGCAGTAGGAGATGTTATTGATAAAGTTATTGCTTCTCGTTTAAAGGATATAACGGATAATTTAAATGTACAATTAAGTGTAAGTCAAACTGTTTTTGCTGATGAATTAAAAAAAGCCACTCAAGGGTTAAATACAGAGGTAATTTCAAAATTAAAAGATTCATTACAAGATGCTGTTAAAAGTATTGATTCAATAGCTACAAAATCTGGTGAAGATAAGGATAAGATATTTGCTGATCTTTCAGATAATTTTAATAAAGCTGTAAAATTAGCAGAAGAACGAATTGATGGCCTTTCGGGAGGTATTTTTGAATCATTTGGGAATATAAAAGACATCTTCGGAAAAGGAATTGTAGATACTTTAGACAATACTTTATCAGACATTATGAGTCGCTTAGAAGTTAGTGAAATTACTACTAGAGAATTCTGGGAGCAAGCTAAAGGTAAACGAGGTATTACTATGAAAGATATCTGGTTTATTCGCTCTCCAGAAGCCGCTCGAGCTCACATCAATGAAGAAATTTCGAAGGCTAAAATGAGAGTTTTAGTGGTCGCTCCAACTCTATCTGATATAGATATTGAGGCAATAAAAGCCAGACCTTCTCGTATAAATTTCAGAATTGCCACAAGTATCGATCCAACTATTCCTGAACATGAATCAATCATGACAGAAATGGATAAGATGGATAATGTAGATTATAGAAATAGAGCTCTACAGAACTTATGGGGAATTAATAAAGATTACGAAGAAGTTATACTATGTGTTCTTTCTAAAACAGAATTCAGAGGAGAATATGTAACCGAAATCGCTGGCATTGGAAGTATTATTGAGGAGCATATCAAAATTTTTGTGCCAATTCTAGAAGATGCATGGGTAGGATCAAGAAAAGAGGTCATGCGTACAATTAAAAAGCCAGTATTAGAAGAACCATTAAGAGAAGAATCATTAAGGGAAGAACCTTTTGTGTCTACTCCTGCGATAACAATCCCTCCTGAAGAGGAAGTCCCTTTAGAGGAAAAAGTTTCTGAAGCACCTAAAGCTACATTATTATCAACTCAATTCGATGAAATAATAAATAATCTTGATAATATGACTGGAACCGAAATTTCTTTAGCATTAGAACGATTTCAAAACGAATTTGTGAAGATTGAAGGTTATAATAGCGTTCTGAAAAATGTCCATAATACGAGTACTGAATTAAAGAGTAATCCAGAAAAATTGAGCCGTCCTGAGAAAGATGAACTGAGACTTTCTATGAAAATTTGGAGACAAAAGCTTAATCTTTAATTGATTATTTTTTTTACATTTTTAAATTAAGTAAAATTGACTGTCTTTTCATAATAATATACTTCTTATTGTTATTTTAATTACTTTTTTTATGGAGAAAGAGGTTATTACTCTTAAATCGGGAAAGGTGAATGAATACCTCCATCACATTGATCTTGAGGCTTATGGAAGTAAGAGAATACTTTCTGTTTTTGTAGGAGAATTTGAAAACGAATCAGTCTTGATAGATTGTGGATCATCTCTGAATGTAAGAAATTTACTAAGATATCTTAAAAGGAATAAGATAGCTTTATCGTCTTTTAAATATCTAATACCATCACACCATCATTTTGATCACAATGGTGGAATGTGGAAAATATATGAGGAATTAAAGAAATATAATCCTAATATTAAAATTCTTACAAACAATTTAACTAAGATCTTATTAAATGATTACAATAATCATTTAAATAGAGGAAAGAGTACTTATGGTGATTATATAGGTGAAATGAAACCTATAGAGGAATCTGCTTTTGAAATAATTAATCCAAGTGTAAATTTTAGTTCAGATCCTAATAAATTAGAGATCATCGATAAATTTAGTGTTAATGGAAAGGAAATAAAATTATCAATTCTGAAAACTCCTGGACACACGCCAGACCATCAAACTCCTCTTTTTTCAGACCAAAATTCTATAAACTTTATTTTCCTAGGAGAAGCAGCTGGAACTTTATATCATAATACTAAGTTATTAACAATGCCTACATCCATGCCCATTTACTATAATCATGAAGATTATATGAATTCAATAAAGAATTTGAGACAAATTCAACCTTCAATGGCGGGTTTTGGGCACTTTGGGATAGTAAATGGTAAGTATAACGTTCAAGATACTCTTTCTGAACACGAATCTTTTATGGAAAAATTCAAGAATTTAGTTATTAAATACTATTCTGAGAATCCAAAAACAAAATATGTCCTTGATAAAGTTTTACCAGAACTATTACCTAGAACTGACTTCTCTATTGATGGGCATCCTATATTTGCAGGTATTGTGTTAGCGGTTGTGTATGGTATGATGATCTCTCTTGGATATCGTTCAATCCCTAAAGAAGAAATGAAATACATAAATTAAACATTAAAATTTGAAATTTTGGATTTCATTTTTAAAAGATCATTTTCTTTTTCTTTTAAGATGTATATAAGATAAGAATTCTAAAATTATTGTCAATAAAATTATAATTAATTGATTTCATTAAATTTTATAATGGATGGAATTGAAGATCATTTCGATGTTTGCATCATTGGAGGAAGCATTGCTGGAAATTACTTATGTTATTTGTTGTCAAAAATAAATTTAAAAATACTCGTCATTGAAGAACATAAAGATATTGGTTATCCTTTACAATGTGCTGGTATTGTCTCTCAAAAGTTAAGAAAATTAATTGAATTACCAAAAGAAATTATTTTAAATCGAGTAAACACAGCAAAAATCATCTCTCCCTCTGGAGAATATATCAAATTATCTGGAACCGAAAGACCCTATATAATAAATAGAATAGCATTGGACAGGCTATATTATGAGAAAGTAAAAGATCTTAATAATGTTAGTTATTATTTTGAAGAAAAATTCAAATCTTTCAAATATATAATTGAAAATGGAAGGATTTTACTATTAATTGAGACATCTAAAAGAAAGGTCAAATCAAGATTATTAGTTGGATGCGATGGCCCTTTAAGTACAGTTGGCAAAATATTAAGAGTCAGAAATAAGATTTTATATGCTTCTCAAATAAGAATTAAGAATAAATTCGATCAAGATGAAGCTGCAATGTATTTTAACCCAAAATGGAAGGAATTATTTGGATGGATTGTCCCTGAAGGGAATAATATATTCAGAATTGGCTTGGCTTCTTCTAAGCAGGTAAATACTAATTTTAAAATTTTTATTAAATCACTTAGGCTTGATGATAGTCAAGTAATTGACAAACAGGGAGGGTTAATACCATATGGTATGATGAATAAAGTTGCATTTGATAATATTCTATTATTGGGTGACTCAGCATGCCAAGTTAAAGCAACTACAGGAGGAGGTATTATTTTATTATTAATAAGTGCAAAATATGCAGCCAATTGTATAATAAAATGTTTTAAGAACGATATATTTTCAAAAAAGTACATTAGAAAACACTATGGAAAACCGTGTGCTTCTATAGTTGGAAAAGAATTAAAAATTCATTACATAATCAGAAGTTTTTTAGAGAATTTAACAGATAAGGATTTTAAAAATCTCTTTAAAATCATTAAAACAACTAAAATCGAACATTTAATCTCTTTTTATGGTGATATGGATTTTCCAAGAACTATTGTATTAAAATTATTAAAAAATCCACTAGTTTTTTCCTTCTTATTAAGATATTTGCTAAAAAATCCAAAATTTTTTATCAGATACCTAAAAATGCTAAAAGTATAAATTATGGAGGAACCATAGAAAAGAAGGCTATTTGGTTAAATAAAAAATACCAAACTGTCATAAATGCTGCTACTACGACAGTGGAAATCAGTCCAAAGCCTTTTACACCTCTAGGAATGCCTAGACCTTCAGTATTATTTCTTTGGATGAAAGCTCTTATCATTGCTACAACATATATTAAGAATATTATTAGAGCTACAATCCATAAAAATAACATTAATAAGGATAAAGTATATACAGGAAAACTGTTTAACCACACCCAAAACCTTATTATTAAATAAGTCGGAATTACTAAATAAATAGCAGCCGTAAATAAAAATACTATTCCCCATGCTATTCCTTTAATTGCCATTTTTACCAATTTATAATAATTTTTTAGGTTGAATGTGTGAATATTTTTATTTATTATATTTACTATAATTTAAAAGATTTGCTGGAATGGTTTTTTCATTATAAAAGCTCTGATATAAAGCTTATTTTATTAAAAAATGACTTCAAATTATGTTTCTTATTAACCAACGCATTGCATCCATTAACTTCTCATCTTCTTTTAAAACGTTGATTGGATAATACTTCACTTTCACTCCAGTTTCCTCCAATTCTTTTATTTCAAAGGTTTCAAAAACAAATTTAGAATCTAAATCTTCTTTATCAAAAAATTTATTTCCAATGATTAATATTGGTGCTAGTTCAGTTTCCATCTCTAAACGAGTATTATCAACAATTTTAAAAATTTCTTTTGTTTGAATAGCCGAATTCTTATCTGATAGATTGAAAAGTAAAATAAAACCTTGAGAGAAGTTTACACAGTTCTGTAAATTCTCAAATTCCTTACACTCAAACTCGCTGATATCATCATCATATTTTAAAATTTCTAGATTCTCAATAACAACTTCAAAAATCCTACTTGGTAAATCATTTCTTTTAATATTTAAGAATTGTATTAATTCAATATTCTTTAGAAGAGTTGTTTTTCCTACACTCGGAGCCCCAATGATGAAAATTTTTTTTATCAAACGCTTATCTTTTATAGGAGTTTCTAACATATATGTTGGAGATAATTTAGCAAAATATTTATTAAAAATCATTAAGAATTTATCTTGTAATTCTTCATTTGCTAGATTTAATACATATTCTTCTGATTTTGAACTTTTTTTTTGGTGTAATACTGATAAAATATCTCTTAATTTTTGTATTTCTGCGGCAAATTCCTCTAACACAGGTGCTTTAGAATCTAAATATCTGAAAACATCTACTATCTCATCTTTAAAGATTGCAGTTTTAATCATGTAGGTTATCATCAATAATTCTTTGCCACCTCGAGCTAACTCAGAATCCATATAAAAGATATGATTAACTGTTTGGAATTTTCTATAAGCAAAAATAAAAGTTCCTTCCTCATCATTGAATTCGAGGATTCTATTAACATCTGGGGTATCTGAAGATTTAGAAAGACTTTCACTTGAATACAAAGTGTTTGGCCCGATGACTTGGTCAAAATAAGTTATGGTTAGAATTTGGTTTGAACTTTGTGTCATCAATGGAAAAATAAGACTTGTTCAAATTTAAAATTTTTAAATATAAATTAAAAAAAAATTTTTTCAATAAAAAAAAAACTTTTATAAAAATCGTGTTAATATAAAAGCTAAGCCACTTTGTGGAGGGGACATTGTAATTACTAGGAAAGTACTTAAGATTGCATTTATAACTGCTGCAGATATAATATTACCTGTTTTTTTATAAGTCATTACTGAGACTGCTGACGTTAAAATAAACATTATGATAGCAATAGGGAGAAATACTCCGAAATAGAAGAAACTCCTCGTAATTCCAGCAAGGATCAATAAATAAACAAAGAAATACAAGAATGGAAAAACAAAACCTAAAAATATAACTTTCAGATTATTTTTCAGAGAATCAGAGAATTTATTTTGAATTATCATTTGCATCAATATATTCTGAATCAGGATGACAACGAAATATATGATAAAAAAGATAGGAATGGTCCAAATTTTATCTATTGAAGGTAGTAATGCTAAATAATTTAATCCTATTGAAAAATATGAAATAACATATATTATTGCTGTTAAAATTAACCCTAATGCTAATTCTCTTAAGAGTTTATTTCTTCCACCACTAAATGGTTTTTTCAAGATATCTTTAAATGAAAATTTTGCTTTCTTTCCTATTCTCCATATCAGGATTAACAGCCCAAAAATCTGACCAAATAATAAAGTTATTACAAATCCAGCTATTGCTAATGGTAGAATTAGCATAATAGGTATAAAAATGAACATCCCGGGAATACCAAGTAATAAAGAATAGATTAAAGTTCTAATAGATACATTGGTAATCGAAGTTTCTGGAGTGTCAATTTTATAAAAATAATTTTCCAGATCTCTATCTTTTTCTTTGTTTTTAGGTAATATTAGTTGAGAAAATGGCTCAATAGTTAAAAAGAAAAATCCAATGCCTCCAATAACTTGAATTAGTAAAATAATTCCTCTTATATTTACATAAAAATTTTCATCCAAAACTTCAATATCTATTGAGTTTACAGCCCAATCTCTTGCTTCTCGAATGAAATCTTGATCCCAAGCTAGTTTCAAATGGTTGCTATCATCATCTAAATAAATCATCGTTGCATTTCCATGTTCAAAAGATCCATATATCTTATTTGAATATATATTTGATATGGGAATCCCTGTACGATTTTCTACGCTCATCTTTAAATCACTAAGTGTAATAGCTTCATCAAAAAGTGCTTGAATCATAAGAACATCTAAAGGATTAGTTGAATTTCCTTTTCTAAGTGTAGGATATAACCATGTACCAATTCCAATAAAACATTTAAAAGAAGTATCGTTATGAATTACACTTTGTCCCAAACCTCCCATACTATAACCAATATAACCTAATGAATTCATGTCAATATCACTCCTACCATTCAAATATTCTTTTATAGCTAGAATATCTCTAAACATCGCATCATCGTTCCCTGAAGTGCTTTGTCCATGTCCCCTAAAATCAAATGGAACCGCCACAAAACCTGCAGCTGCAAGTTCTAATGCGTATCCCTTTAACATTTCTTTGTTTGCCATAAATCCATGACCAATAATAATCGCAGGTTTGCTCATTCCTCCACCTAAAGGTTCAAAAACATTAAATGAAACTATAACACCATCAGTTGTTTGAATAGATTTATTATATGTTGCTTTAACACTAATCGGTACACTGAAAATTAAAACTGTCCCTATAACAAAGAGTGCTAAAAAGCTAGATAATAGAATAATTCTCTTTTTAGTAATTTCAATTCTTTTCATTTTTTTCAATTTTTGATTGTTTAAATGAAATTTTATTAGAAAATATTTTAATTTGGAAATTTATTAATATTTGTTTTTTGCAGCTATAAAACTAAAAAAATTTAAAGGTATTAATTTCCATATTTTTAGGAAATAAAAAGAATTCTATTTAAAAATTAAAAGGTGAGATATTTGGGAGATTTTAAGAAGATGGAACAAGCTTATAAAGCTTCTTCCAAAATATTAGAAAAGAGAATGGAAAGAGAACGTCCAATCGATCTTGATATTCTTAGAAAAGTTAAGGAATCTTCGATTATTATTGTTGCAGGTGCTTATGATAAAATAGAACTCGTATTAAACTTAATTAACGTTCCATATATTTTAATAGAACCTCATGAGGTTAGCCAAATCGAGTTAAATCCTGAACAAATCCTAATTATTAATTGCCCTGGAGATGTTAATGAAGATGCATTACCTAAGATAAAGGAATTTGTAATTAAAGGAGGTTTTCTCTTTACCACTGACTGGGCTTTACTAAATATTCTAGAAAAAATCTTTCCAAGGTATTTAAAGTATAACCAGAGACCAACTACTGATGATTGCGTGAGAGTAGAAGTACTGGATAAAGCGAATAAATTTCTTGAAGGTCTGTTCAATGATGAGGCTGATCCTATTTGGTGGTTAGAAAACTCTTCCTATCCAATTCAAATCTTAGATAAAACTCGAGTTAAACTCTTAATTGTAAGTAAGGAAATGCAAGAAAAATACGGTGAAGATCCAATCGTTATTACTTTTGATTATGGTGATGGTACTGTTCTTCATATGACAAGCCATTATTATTTACAGAGAGCTGAACTGAGAACTAAAAGACATAAAATGACTGCGAAAGAATATGTTCAATCTGAAATGGCATTCTCTGATGATGATGCTGAAGAAATTGAAAAAGATTTAGAAGGATTAAGCCTTGGTGAAGCAGAATCAGCATATTCCACAACGCAATTTATTAGCAATGTGATTGTAGAACAGCAAAAAAAAGTTAAAAAGAGAAAAGAACAAGAGAAAGAGAAAAAATAATTTTCTAAACCCACGTTTAGAATGATACCTTAAATATTAGCGGGATTATGTATAAATACTTGTATTAACCGGATTGTCTGTAATATATCATCTAGTTTTAATAATGACGTTGGTGAGTGAATATACCTGCAAGGAACAGACACGATCGAACTTGGTACACCACTACGAGTAATTTGAATTTTTGCTGCGTCAGTACTACCGTATCGAGGCTTTTTAAATTGATATGAAATATTTTCTAGCTCTGCGTTTTTAATTAACCTTTGATTAACCTTAGGATTTGATATGACTGTTCTATCTGCAACTGTAATCGCAGGACCCTTTCCAATATATACTGGAATTTTATCCTTACTAATCCCCGGAACATCAGCAGCAGTAGTATTTTCAATAGCAAGCGCGATTGTAGGCTCAAGTTTGTATGCCCCAGCCATTGCTCCTTGCCCTCCAACTTCTTCTTGTACAGCAAAATTAAAAACTACTGTATCAGAGTGTACTATTTCCTTTAAACGCATCAAAGTATGAAGAAGTACATTACAAGCCGTACGATCATCAAATGCCTTACCACGAACCATTCCATTAGGAAATTCTACAAAAGGACTAATTAATGTACCTACAGTTCCAATATTGATTTCATTTTCTATTACTTCATCATATGAAGAAAAACCAATATCGATATACATATTATCAATCTCAACTACTTTTTTTCGTTCTTCAACAGTAGTAAGATGAGGTGGTTTTGAACCAATTATTCCCTCAATTAATCTCCCATCCCCAGTTTTTAAGATGACTGATTGCCCCAATAAAATCCTATTATCCCAACCACCTATAGATACAAAACGCAAAAAACCTTTCTCATCGATGTGAGAAACCATAAAACCAATTTCATCTATATGGGCATCTAGCAATATTCTATTTTCGCCACCAGAACCCTCCTTAATAGCTAAAACACTTCCTAAAGGGTCTATCCATGCTTTATCAGCTAACTCTTTATTTTCAATTTCTGTAATAATAAAATTACTAACTTCTTCTTCATGTCCAGACACACCAAGTAGTGAGGATAACTTCTGCTGTAATTCCTTAATACTTTCTATATTTAAACTCATTCTCCTCAATTGTAAGATTCTAATAAATTAATAAGTATACAATTAATAATTCACATAAATAGTTTAAGAATATAGAGAAAATGAATTAAAAGATTCAGAGTCTAAAAAAAAAGATTCTAATGGAAATAATTTAAAAATTGTTAAAAAAATTATTTTTTTCGCTTTTTTAGTTCATTTATTGACTTTTCAGCTAAAATAAGTGCATCGTCATATTTTGATTTATATTTCTTAACTTGTGCATCTATTTCTATGATTCTGTTATTTAAATCTAAAATTAATTCGCTGTCATCAGTTAAGGGCACCATGTCTTCTGAACCCTTCTCTGCCATTTCTTTTAAGAAATTATATTTTTCCTTCCATACATTAATTTCCGTTTGTAAATCTTCTATTGCCTCATCAGTAGGAATGAGAGGGATATCCTTTCCTTCTTTGACATCTGCAACTTTTTGTTTTAACCGCGACACTTCATCTTCTAATTCTTGGATTCTGACTTTTAACGCAGCAATCTCATCAAGATAATCTGCTGCTTTTTTAGGTTCCAGCATTTCTTCAAACATAGATTTTCCTGTTTCTAACTCATCAGCAGATTTTCCGCCTAATAATAATTCCTTTCGCTTTTGTAGCTCTTCTACAGTTTGCTTTGAAAGGAAATCCAAAGGATTAAAGCTCACACCACCATGTTTTGTTCGTCTCTTCCTTATTTTCACAAAAAGAGGAATTCCTTTTACAGCTTCTCCACATAATATCGCCTGTCCTTTATCTAACCCAGAAATATCTGATTTATTTTCATTACTTAAGTCTTCAGCGCTGGAAATTGTTATTCCAATATCTCGTATATCAGAAAGATTATGAACTACCCAAGTTCCTGCTTGAGCTCTTATAGTTGTGTCTAATAATTGTGGACGCTGTGTGCCAATAACTATATTAGCTCCAAATTTTCTTCCTTCTTGAGCAAATAATTTGACCACCTCACAAGTTTCAGTCTGTTTTTTTCCAGCAAATAAATGAGCTTCATCTAAAAATAAGTAGAACGGAGGAATACTTCTTGTGGTGCTTGCATCATATAGTTTCTTGAGAAGCTTGCCAGCTATAGCTTCTTGTACTTCTAAGGCCAGTCCATTCAAATTAACTACTGTACAAAGATTAGGAGCGACTATATCTGAAGGTTTTAGTGAGAATAAATATTCAATATCAACATCTCCACCTCTATTTTTCTTTAGATCAGAAAATTCAATTATACTATCTACAAATTCACTTTCCCCTTCAGGTAAATCCTCTCCCGCAACTTTTAGTGAACCATATTCTCCATGTCTGTCTAATATTACGAGAGGAATACCCTTTTTTAGGAATTCCTCACATAAAACTCCCATTGTATAAGATTTTCCAGATCCTGATTTTCCTGTAATAAAAATACGGCCAAAGTTCTTTATTAATAAATAAACTTCATAAGGATAACCAATTAAATTACCTAAAGAGAGAGACTCTTCAGGGGGATTAAAGATTCCCAAAATTTTTGCTATTTGCTTTTCTTTTGCCATGAAGACATCCGATCCAATATCAAAAGGTTTTGTTGGTCGGTCTCCTAACACTCCTAGTTTTGCCATTCGTCCCTTCTCATCAGTCCACATGTCAGTAATGTACATTACATAATATGGTTTATTCCCTTCTTTGTCTTTTGCTCCATATACAACTAAGTAGTTATTCCGTTCAACTGAACCACCCTCAAATACAACGGTGACTGTGTGAGTTGTTGTTTTACCAGTTAATCTACCTACCGGCTTTTCTTCTTGTGTACCTTCTTCTGTCATTCATACCACTAAAAATAATATAAGTTATAATGATCTTAGAAATTCTAAAAATATAAATCTAAGCGATATCAATTTTTAGTTCATAATATAATTCTAGTAAATTTAGACAATCTATAAAAAGTTATAAAAAATTTTTGGCATTTTATTCCTACCCTCTTCCCCTAAAATTACACCTACTGGGGTCCAAGCTCCAATAACAGCTCCACATGGGCCAATTCTCCTTTCTCTGATTTATAAACCCCAAGTCCACCTGATAATGGAATTATTATGTTATTAAGCAATTAATCTTGAATCTCTAAAACATTCAAAACACTTGTTAAAGTTGCTTCAGCACAGCCTCCTTAGCAGAGTTTAACTTAGGAAATATTTATTCAAACTGTTTAAGTGCTTCCTCAAATTTCATCTCTATCTCTTCCTTCATTACTATTTGTTCCATAAATTTCTCGCTTTTCTTTGGTTTTGGATGTTTAGTTTTTTTTGTTTTATTCTTTAAGTTGTTAATATTCCCGTAATTATCCACACGTATTAAATTATTGAACGTAATGTAGAAGAAAATCCTAAAATTTCTCAAGTTTATTAGTTTCAATTTAAATTCACTAAGATATAGTACTGCTCTACCTAGAATATTAACTATAAGAATTATCATGAGAAAGATGATACCAAAAAATAAGAAATCATTGGGTAATAAGAAATGTAAATTAGAAACGAATATACATGATCCAAATGAAATTTCTCCTATTATAATATTTAATTTACGAGTTTTTCGAGAATATTGGGTTATCATTAATCCTTTAACTATAGCAGCAATGCTAACAATGCAGCATGGAAAGTTGATTAAATTTAATATATTTAAGTGGGTGACAATTGGCCTTGTTAAAATAAAAGTCAATACTAGGCTTGCAAACCCAATTGCAAAAATCCCAATTATAACTTTTATAGTTTTAAGTTTAGCTCTTTTTTTGAAACCATTAATAATAGCTAAAACCCCAAATACTAATAATGAAAAATGAGGATAAATTATTACTGACATAACGCCTTCTCTTTTGTAAGCATAAATACAAAAATATAAGTAACCAAGAAGACCGAAAATGAAAATATATATTTCAGCTCGCACTTTTTGGTCGCTATTAATATTTTTAAGAGGCATTCTCAGTCTCAAAATTATTTTTTTATTGAATTTCTATAATTTTTTTGGTTCTTTTTTATAATTGAACTTCATATAGAAATTCATTATTTGATTAATGCTAAATTTTCTAAATCGATTCGTATAACTTTAAAATATTTTGATAACTTTAGTATATACTAAAAAATAACGGATTCCTCATTATTCGGTTTTATTAAGAAATAAGATTATATTCATATTTAAATATTTCGATATTGTCTGAATAATGGAAATCAGATTTGCCAAAAAGATTTTTATAATTTTTTAATATAAATATAATTTAATATGAATCGATTCGATGAGATCCAAAAAAATAATATAAAAGTAATAAAATTGTTAATATAATCGATTCATTATTATTCTTATTATTAGTAATACTTATAAACTTGAATTGTCTCTATTAAAATAAATACAGAGAAAAAGCAATTAATAAAAATCTTAAAAAGTGGCGGGTTTGGAAGAAAATCAAATAAAAACAACATTTGATATTGATGTTTTCACAGGAATACGGTTCCAAATATGGGGCTTATTAAATGTATATCCTGAATTAAGCTTTACTGAACTAGCGAAGAAATTAGGAAAATCAAAATCTACAATACATCCTCATTTGCAAAAATTAATCGAGCTTGGAATTGTTGAAATTTCTAGAAGAGAACTTGTTAGGGCCAATATAGAAGCCCATTATTATTCTCTAACTCCTAATGCTGCTGAAATAGTCTCAGTAGGTAGTCATGATCTTTCACACGGTTTTGACAAGGAACTTGTTCATAAGATTGCAAAATCAACAAAATCTATGACAATGTATAATAGAAAGATTTTGGATAAATATATTAAATTCTGTGAATATTTAGAAGAAACCGATTCCGATGATATAGTAGAAATTTGCAAAGAAATTTATAAAACGGTAAGTCTCACAAAGCTCGATATTAGTCATTTTTATATGGGTTCGTTCTTTCTAACTGAGAATCAATGGAAGAGGTGGCAAAAACTATTTTATAAATTAGCTATGGAATTTGAAGAACAGTGTATCAATGAGCAAAAGGAAAACCCCAATCAAGAAAAATATATTTATTTTTTTAACATGGGCATACCTGTTAAAAGTGTATTTGAAGAAATGAATTTAAAAAAGTCTACAAATAAAGAATAAAGATATATTTATTTTACTTTCATAAAGATTTTTCAACAATATCTTTTATCGAGTAGAATAATTAATACCTACACCCTGGTGTTGAATTTCTTAAATATTAAAAAAAAAAATTTATTATTAGTTTTTATCTTTATTTTACCTGTTTGATATAAGTGACAATACCAAGCGTTAACATTCCAGCCTCTAAGGGTATGGTACTTGCACCTAGTTGAATTGTCGCAGCTCCAAAAGTGGAGCCTAATGCAGCTAACACAGCAATTTCAATGATTAATGTTGGTAAAAATAAACCAAACGAATACATAAATGTCATCTTAATTTCTTCCCATTCTTTTTTGCGAAGCATTAAAATTCCCATAATAAAAGATAACCAAGCAACTCCACCAAAAAATCTGGGGTAATAGGGATTTGTCCAACCCTCAGGATTCATAGTCATATCATATAGAAATGTAAGCATTGTCCCAAATAAAAAAGAAATAATAACATCAATTACAAGTGCGATTTTTGTAAGTTTTTTAATTTCAGTCATTTAATTTGTCAACCAAATTTATTTTTTATTTTAAATTTATCATCAAATTGAAGATCAATCCTTTTGAAAAAAAAAAGATTTTAGAATAGATTTTTTCTCTGTTACAATTGATTTATTGTTATGGAATTTCCATGTATTTTGTCAAATAGGTTACCACACCGACAGTTGGAATTCCCCCAACAATTATTATAGCAGTGGCCCATCCTCCTTCTGGCCAAATATGAACTTCGGGATCTTCACCCAAAAGATATTCACCTTTAGGGTTTACCATCATCCACAGGGAAAATGGGAGATATCGACCTTCCGTATTTGGTAAGGTTATTGTTCCTCCTCGATATTCTATCTCCAAATCGGCATCTGTTGTTTTAATCACTCCTTCGCCCATAACAAGCCAAAGATTAATCCACAGGACTTCTCTTACATCGCAATAAAATTGAAAGCTGTCACTTATAACTAACCCATCTTTAAGCTTTCCCTTCATCGAATAGATTTTCTTTCCTGATTCATCATAGATTTTAGTTTGAAATTCTAGTTGTGCCACAGAAGGAAGGCCGCTAGCTTTATCGAATTCAATCATTGCTATGATTGAAGTAGTAGCTCCAGCAATATCTCCGTCATCCCCTTTCGCAATGATTAAAATACCATTAGTGCCACAAGCCATCACTGGTGCCACAAGAGCGATGATACCTATTAGAAATGAAGCAGTTAGTAATGCTTTAGTCACGTTTTGTTGCTTTTTCACTACCCTTTTCACCTCAAATATTTTTTTATGCAACTCTTTTTTTTTGATTTTTAAATTAATCTTCATTCGCAATAATAATATTGGGACGGTTCATATTTAAATCTTATCACTAATTAAACATCCAAAAAAACATTAAAATGAAGAAAAAAACATACTAAAAGCTAAAACATATAAAATAATGAAACGGTTCATTAGAACAGAAAATTAATAAGATAGTACGCTATATTATTATTAAAGAAAAAAAACTTAAGATACCCTATATGAAACAAATTAATGAATTTTAGATTGATGGTATTACAATATGTCTAAAAAAGAACGTCAAAGAAATGTAGCGGATAAGCTAAAGGTTGATAAGGAACAAAAATTCACTATAACCTTAACAAATGGAGAAGAAATTATAATAAAATTGAATGATAAAGAAATAGAAACAATTGAAAACTATTTTCATCTAATTGGTAAACATAATATACGATTTGATCTTCTTAATATTTTATTAATATTTGATGAATTGAATATAACCCAAATTAGCCATATGGTTGAACAAAGTAAATCTACAGTAGCTAGACACCTTAAAAGTATGGAAGAGGACGGCATGATCATTTCACGAAAAGCTGATAAGCATCAAAAAGGAAAAATCCCTCCAAAATTATATCAATTGAATAAAAAATTAATTCAAGTACTTGAATATAGTCCGATTAATCCAAGCCCGCCAGTAGATCCAAAAAAAAAAGTTGAATTCTACAAAAGAGAAATTAACTTTAGTAGAGTCGCCATTCACATTTCTAAAATTCTACTAGACTTATTAAATCCATTACTAAATAGTTTTGAATTAGACCTTGATGATCTCCCAAAAGCAAAAAAAATGCATGACAAATATTTTAGCCCTGGTTCGAAATTATCATCGTCTTTTGGTTGGACCTATTTCAGTGAAAAATATTATGAGCAATATATGAAAATACACTATGACTTTGTTAAAAAGAATCTTGAATTATTAACAGCACAAAATAACGATCCTGAAGTAAAAAACCGCGATTATGTAGCATTTACTGTAAGTTTACCCCTAAAAGCATTATATACTTTTAAAAAAAAAAAATTAAAAGGTAAATGATAACAATGTTATATTTTTTTATAGAGTATACTCTTCTTATGCATTTTGATTGGCTTATACGACTCTTTTGCCCTTCTTAATCCTTCAATTCCTAAATCTTGTTCTCTATTAACACAGATAGCTTCCACACAGCAATTTTTTAAAAAGAAATTGTTGATTGCTTGATATGCACCTTCAAATTCCATATGGGCTTTCTCAATATGGATTACGAGGGTATTTTTATTCAGCATCTCACCAAAAGTATAAGCAGCACATTTATCATTCACACACAGTAAACCTCCATTAAAACCTAGCGCTTCAAAATTGTTCAAAGCTTCATATATTGCCTTTTCCTCTGCTTCTAAACTCTCATCTTCAGTACAAGCTCTCATTATACACCATTCTAATTGGAGCTCTTTACATTTATCAACGAGATTTTTCCTTAATAATTGGAAATCATATTCATAATTGTCCAAGAACTTTTGGAGCCATCTTCGATTTTGCCTATATTTATTACCAGCTAAGTTGAGAATTTCTTCTTTATCATACACATAATCCCAATTATTTCGATCTTCAAGGATTTCCAAATTGAACTCATCAAAATTTTCATGTTCTGTTAATTTTTCACAAATTTCCTCCGGAACTCTATGAATTTCTATATTGCTAAGCTTTTCAAATAATTCAATGATAATTAGTTCAGGAGAAGGTCCAATCGGAGGAAAGAAGTAAATGCAATCCTTAGCGTTATTATTAATTGGATTTCTTCTATTTTTCAAATAATCATAAGAGAATAAGACTAAATGATCGTTAAATTCCATAAATAAGAAATTATAATAATTCCTCCACATGAATAGGTTTGTGAAAGTAAATTCTGAACTTTTTGGAGGATATTTCTGAAAATACTCATCAAAAAGATTTTTATGAGTTATTTCAATTGGTTTTCCTGTGCTTAGATCCATGGATTATTTTTATTTAAAGAGCTTTAAAAGGATTATTCTTTTAATCCATTTATCTACTTTCAGAGCAAGATTAAAAAACATATTTTAAAAACGATAAATTTAGTATACATTATATGGATGATATAAAAAATATCATTGATGATATAGGAATCGCAGCCCTAGAAACTAGCATAAATCTAGCTGCTGTAGCAGTTGTAGCTGATTCTGGCAAATTAATAATACAAACGGAAAATTGGGACCTTTCTAATCAAACAAACATCATATTAAAAGTCATGAAAGGAGATACTTCATTTAATATAAGTAACGTAGACTATTCCGTTGTAGAAACATCCTCTGAGGGTATTATTGGAACATCCCCAACTGGTATGGGACATATTCTGATTGTTCCTTTTCAAGGAGGATTACTTGTATCATATGCAATGCCTCAAGCAGACACTTCCAGAGCATTAAATTTTCTTAATAACTATGTTCCAAGGCTGAATAGAAAGATTTAATTAATATTAATATATTGAACGGTTTTTATTGATGGATATTTGGTTCATAATCAGACTAATTTTCCTTATTATATTGATAATTTTTGGAATTTTTGTCTTTACTATCTTTGTTCTTATGAGAATTATCCGCAAATTCCATAAATTTCCAGTTCCCAGCTTTATGACTCGTTTAATAGACAATCCAATTAGGAGAAAACTAATCCAAAAACCTGCAACAGTAGCAAAACGATTAAAATTAGAACCAAGTATGACAGTTTTAGAAATTGGACCAGGAAAGGGGAGTTATACAATAGCTTTCGCTAAAGAAGTTCTACCGAATGGAAAAGTGTATGCAATTGATATCCAAGAATCTATAATTGAAAGGTTAAAAAGAAGAATAGAAAAAGAGAATGTTGGTAATATAATTCCTAAAATTGATGATGCGTATAATCTCTCACTCGAAGACTCAAGCATCGATCGCGTTATAATGATTGCTTGTCTTCCTGAAATTCCTGAACCTGTAAGAGTCCTAAAAGAGATCAAGAGAGTTTTAAAACCTGATGGAATTGTATCCTTAAGTGAAATGCTACCCGATCCAGATTATCCCCGAAGAAAAACTGAAATTAAATGGGCAAATGAAGCGGGTTTTAAGTTACAAGATAAGTTTGGAAATTGGTTTATTTATCAATTAAATTTTAAAAAGAGTGAGATGACAAAATGAAAATTCATGGTTTAAAATTGCATAGGAAAATCTCTTGGTTAGTTGCGATTTTTTCTTTATTTATGATGTTTGTTGTGTCTTTACGTGGATTTCTTGAAATATTTAGTTTTTATCCCTTTCTTCATTTAAGTGTCGAATGGATCCTAATAGGTCTATTAATACTCCATTGTATTCTTTCACAAAAATTCTTGAAACTCTGGTTCCGTCGTATCTTTAAAGGATTAAAAAACGAAAGAGCTCGCCCTATCTATATTTTTAGGTTGATCCAGCTAATTACAAATAGAATAATAATTATTTTAGCGGCACTTGTTTTAATATCAGGGTTAGGCTATTACGATTGGTATGCAAATACAATAGGAACAGTTATACCATTCACTGTGCATATATACTACGATTTTTTCTTGATGATGTGCATTATTATCCACATTGGGGTTGGATTTAAATTTATATTCATGAGAAAAAAGATTAAACAAAAAGTAACCAATATATTTATAATTCTATTTATTTCTATCTTAATAGCGATAATATTGTTTCTAACTTTCTTGCCTTAAAAAAAAATAAAAAAATTTTAAATAAATTATTTATAATCTCTTAATAATTAATTCAGCCATACGATTAGAGAAGCCCCATTCATTATCATACCAGCTTAACACAAAAATTTGATCTTCAATAACTTTAGTCCATAAACTGTTGAAGATTGAGCTGTGTGAATTACCTATAATATCACTACTTACAATAGGGTCATCTACATAATCCATAATACCTTTTAAGCTATTATTAGAAGCCTCATGCATTTTTGCATTTATTTCCTCTGCAGTACATCGATTCTCAACCACAGCCTTTAAATCAACTACACTTCCATCTAATGTTGGAACTCTAACTGCAATTCCGTCTAATTTTCCTTTTAGTTCAGGAAATACTAAACCTATAGCTTTAGCAGCGC
>JBHLLI010000001.1:0-73515 GCA_048885765.1 Candidatus Hermodarchaeota archaeon | reverse complement strand
GCGGGGAATAAAACCATTAGTAGCTGAATACCCAAAAGTGTGTCAATTGCTGGATTCTCAGTCCATTCTTCCCATCCAGTTGATAGGAATATCGCTGAAACTGATAGTATTGAAAGCACTGCAGAAAGTCTCATGAAAAAGTTTGTAACTCCAAAAAAAGTCCCTTCTCTCCTAACACCTGTTTTAAGTTCATCTTCATCAATAACATCTGCTATAATGAGATAAATAAAATATAGCATACCTCCAAATCCAATACCAGTTAATGATAAAACTACAGTAGCAATCAAATAATTTGAAATAAATAAGATTGGAATAATCGAAATACCAAAAAGAACCAAGGCAATTGCATAAGAAACTTTACTACCAAGTTTGACATCCAAATATTTCCAAAGAACTACAGAAAATATACCTACAATGAAAAGTGCTCCCAATAATCCAGCAATTGCCATCCCACTTACTTCCATTAAAATATGCCTACTCCAGAGTGGTATTACATATCCATATAACATAAGTATATATTCAAAGAGAAAGAACATTGTTGTATACATTACAAAACCCCTATTTTTCAAAGTATATTTTAATCCCTTAAAAAATGAAAATTCATGCTTATGGTCCAATTTAAATTCCGCTTTTTCTACTGCCCCCCATTTAATTGCTATGAACAGTGAAATACCCACTATAATTGTAGTTACTATTCCATTCATAAAATATCCCATTATTTCATGTGTGTCACTAATAAACATACCAGGAATTAAGAATGCCATTATTAGCCCCATAGTCGCTAAGATTTGTTTAATAGTATTGACTTGGGCTCTTTCTTCCACTGAAGTATAGAGTTCAGGAAAAAGGGCATCAAAAAATGTAACCATAGTATAAAATGTATCATAACAAAATAGCAAAATTAAAAGATAAAAAAAGGTCAGAAGATCATTTCCTAAAGGAGGCATCCACACTATTATTTCTATTATTAAAATTGGGATAGTCCCCAAGATAATAAACGGTTTTCTCCGCCCCCACCTTGTTTGTGTTCTATCAGATAAATAACCAAGCAAAGGATCATTTATAGCATTCCAACATATCCATATAATAAAGGCTGTCATGATATAGGTAATATCTAATCCTACAGCAGTGAAATAAAAAGCAAATACCCATGTATTAAAAGCACTATTGATAAACCATTGTGAAAAACTTCCCATTCCAAAAGCAAACTTTTGACCTCGACCAAATCGTTGTTCTTCAGTCATTCGTAAATTAACACCTTTACCTAAAACTTTGTTGAGAATATATTATTTTAGAATATAACTCTATCTAAACTTTAATAAATGTTAATTTTTTAACCATAAGGTGGAGTTACTTAATCAAATATGATCTATAGAGATTATACAAGAAATATATATCCAGATTTATGAATATTTTTCAATAATATAATTTTGCAATGACCATGCGTATTTTTCAAGATTAAGAATCAGTAATTTTTGTTGAATTTCTCTCAAATATGGAACATCTAATCTTTTAAATAATGATTTTAATTCATCAATAGTATCAAATATCTCTACAATCACTTTCCAATCACTAGACCATTCATAGTCTTGATATTCTATTTGTTCCATCTTAATTTTCATCTCGTTTTAGGAAGATAACATTCTCTAAGGATACTCATAGGAACTTAGCTTTATAAATCTTTAGATAATAAAGAATTTCTAAAAAAGAAAAAAATATTGTTAAAAATAATTAAATTATCCTTCTTTTGCAGTAATTACCACTGTTTCAGAAATATTCTGCATGATTCTTATCCTTCTTTTAGAATCTCCAGAATTTTTAATAATCCCAATAAGAAAATCGATTATTAGAAAAGGTGAACTCTTAAAAATATTATTAATAGCATAATTTCTTGAGCTTGTTGTGCTTAAAGTTTTCTCATCTACAGTTCTGATTTTCATTGCCATTTTCCCTACAGTTTGACCATTTTTACCACTCTCAAAGCCCCAATAATATAAAAATCCGAGAATCCAATCAAATGGAAATGACACTGTCCACCAGCCACCCAGAGGATCGAAAATGTTAAATGGTATCCATGAGATAAATATGATAAATGATAATGTAGAACTAATTAAACCAATAATGATGCTATCAATAATAAGAGCAACTAATCTACTCCAAAATCCTGCAAATTCTACATCAGACTCCTTTTTAATTGTTTCTTCTTTTACTTCTAAATCTGTTCCACAGAAAGGACAAAATGTTATATTTGGTTCCAATTCATTCCCACATTTTGGACAGAATTTTATAGACAATCTTTTTTACACCATTCTCTTTTATTTTTTGAAGTTGGTTAATACACTATCTATATCTTTAAAAGATTAATAACTTCTGGAGACCAATTTTAATAGAGTAAAGTTTATAAATACGTCTGAAAATTACTTTCTACTATCTCTTTTGTCTCGTTGAACTCTGAAACATTAATTAACTTATTAAGATCTTGGATTTCGGTTAATTCATTTCTATATTTTTCTTTAAATTCTTTTGCAAAATTATCCATTAATTTCTTTAAAATAGCATTTTTTCGATTGGTAATTAACACTACAGCAAATCCAAGATTATCATAATTAACAATAATATCAGAATTATCAGTTTGGAGTACGTCAATTTGATCTTTTGGATCTACAAATTCAGAGAGAATATGATTAATTCCTATAAGGATATTTCCCCATATAGTTGAATCCAGCTGTTCATTTTTAGTCCCAAATTGATAAGAGTATAGTAAAATACCTGATTTATGATAGATATTAAGGTAGTGAATTTTATTGGTTAATTCTGAAAACATTTCAGGTTTTTGTACTATCATATAGCATACTGATAAGATATTAAACCACAAAAAAAGAACGTGTAATTCTCTAAATATTGTAAATTGCCAAAAAATATAGAATAGATACATTAGAATTGGGATAGCAAAGATAAATGTATTAAGAATTAATCCTTTCACTGGTTCTTTATTTCTTGCTCCTTTGTATATTTTGTAAGAAAGTAAGAAATAGTATAACAATGAAGATAACTGAAATACGGTTATAATTATTCTAGTTAAAATATCAAAAGAAAAGTTAATTATTGAAATGTCATTAACAAAAAAAGGAGGGGTATTGAGAGAATTAACTGTTATTTGAACCGAAGTAGGGGAAAAAAACAATCCAATTAATAATCCTCCCAGTATAGTAAAAATTAAAAAAGGTAAATATGGAATCCTCTTAAATTCCCTTAAAAAGGAATAAATTAAGGAAGTGATGAATAATGATATAAAACCGGATATTAAACATATTTTCCATAGTAATATATTGGTACTTTCAGAAAATAAAATGACCACAGAAAGCATATATAGTGAAGAATAGATTATAACAGCGTTAAAAATAGCAAGAAAATTAAAGATTGCTGAAATTTTTATACCATATTTATCAGGATGTTTACAAATACAAACTAGAGTAAAGATACTACCACATAAAGTTATACCAAATCCAACAATTATTATTGTCAAGGAAATTATAGACACTTTATCTATTCACTATAGAATTTATTTACTTTTACCTGTAATCTGATCTCTATAAATAATACATGTAATTCAAGTATTGATTATAGAAGACACCGTCATAAATATAATTATATTTATTATTGATAAAGTCTTAGATTTCTGTTTTCAAAACCAAATACTAATTAGATAATATAAAAGGCTCAAAAAATTCTAAAATTATATCTTTGGCATTTTTAAATTCTGAAACGTCAATTAGTCCAGTTAGATTCTTCAATTTTTCTTTATTTAAATGTGTGAATTTCTTCATAAATTTATTTACGGCTTTATTAATAAATGCATTTTTATGATTAGTAATTAATAATAATGCATAACCATGCTTATTATCATATTCAAGTATGATGTCACGGTTCTGCATTTTAATGAGTCCTAATTGATCTTTTTTATTAATAAAATTAGAAAGAATGTGGTTAATTCCTATCAATATTGAGCCTTTTAAGAGAGATTCATCTGTTTCTTTTCCAGTTTCGAAATTATATGAATAGAGAAGAATTCCACTTCTATGGAAAATGATAAAATCATAGATTTTATTAGTTAATTCAATAAACATAAAGGGTTTTTTAATTAAATAATATGAAACATAAATTGCGCCAATTAAATAAAACGCAGCATAAAAATACCTGTTAATAACGTTTTTTGAAACAACAAAAATGGAATATGTAATAATTATAAGACAAAACTCAAATGTTAGACCACATAACATCTTTTTCGATTGATTATCTCGTATATTTGAAAAAAACTTTATAAGAGTATAACACAATACTCCTACTATAACTAAATTATAACAAATTATCCCAATCAGGAGCATTAAGTTTTGAAAATTAAAAATGTAGAATCCATAGTTTAGAGTAATTGTAAATGAATCTGGTATAAATGCTAATCCTAATATTATCCCAATAAATAGTGAATAAATAAGTATTGACACAGTTGCTTTCTTTTCGTAATTGATTATATATCTTTGAATGAGGCTTAACATACTTAAAGAAATAATCCAAAACAAGATTGAGAAATACCATAAAACTAATGCTTGTTCTTCTGTAAAGTTAACCTCTGAAGATAAAAAGAAAAAACTAAAAAATAAGATTCCTAAAACAATATAGATAATCCCATTAAGTAGAATATTTAATTTACTCCCAAAGTTCTCACGGTTCAAATATAGATAAATAATTCCAATACTAGAAATAATTATTGAAATTATGACAAGAAGTATATCGATTATCATATTTTATCCATGAATTCCTATTACTAAGACAAAAAACATATAGATTAATATTATTTAAATTTGATACAATTTAAAATGTGCTTTTCCAACTACCAATTTCTTCAATTTTAAAACATTTTTTACACATTTAATTGCTACTATTAAATTGTAAATAATAAAAATGAAATATTCTAATAATTTAATTTTAAGAAAAGGGATTTACTTTTCAATTCCATATGCAAGATTTTATTGATTATTTAGAAAAAGATAATATTATTGGAAAATTAAGACAATTTTATAATTTTGGTTCAAATGAACAAAATAATTCTAATTCCTTGAATCATATCATCAAAAGTCTTGAATCGCTTAATTCTTCGTCTGGTGAACTGATTGAAAATTCAGATGTGTTAATTAGTGTTTATGAACAGTTGAGAAATCATCAAGAAAAAAAAAAGTACGGTGAATTTTATACTCCAATTTCAGTAGTTAAATATATTCTAGATGGAATTGGGTATAATTCACATGAACAAATTGAAACAAAAAAAATAATGGATATCAGTTGCGGTTCTGGTAGTTTTATTATACAAGCAGTTAGAGAGCTAATTAAAAGATCTCTTAAAACTTATAGTAGAAAGAAAATTTCTGAATTAACTGTTGAAGAAGCTAAAGAAATCATTTCAACAATCAAAGCAAATATTTTTGGCATCGATATTAATCCAATTGCCTGTATCTTATGTCAAACCAATATTTATTTCACATTGTTCGGAATATTAAAACATATATTATCTTTTGAGCCGGATTATCATCTACCATGGTTTAACATAAGAAATTTTAACGCTTTAAAACTAAAAAGTGAGCAGAAGTATGATTTTGTTGTGGGTAATCCCCCCTATTTATTCATTAGAGACATTCCTTCAGATCAAAGATCTATTATTGAAATGTCTAAGTTTGATACAAATGATGGTCAATATGATTACTATCAAATATTTATTGAACTTGGAATCAAGATTTTAAAGCAAAAAGGCATGTTAGGTTATATCGTTCCAGATTCGCTTCTGGCACTTTCAAATCGTTCAATTCTTAGAAAATTTATATATGATAATACAAAAATTAGAGAAATTTATCATACTGGTCCAAAATTTAGTGATCCTATTGTCTCAAATATAATTATAATTCTAGAAAAGGAACATAAAATATCAGAAAGAAAAAATAATTTAATTAAATTGAAACTTGCTGATGAACCTGAAGAAAACCTTCCACAAAACGTTATAGAAAACTGGAATTATAAATTTTTAATTCATTTAAATCAAGCCGATATATCAATACTAGATCAATTAAACTCAGGTTTTCCTAAATTAAAGGATTTACCCGATAATTACAATGTTAAATTAATCTTGGGAAGAGGAGTTGAACTATCTAAAACAGGAAAAGTAATTTATTGTGAAACCTGTGCTAAATATTTACCAATTCCTCAAAAGAAATATAAGTGTGATGTTTGTGATTCATATTTAAAAGAAGAAAACAGCGAGAATATTATATATGATGAAATTCCAACAAACGAAAAGCAGGAACGATTTCAATTATTTCTATATTCAATTAATCGATACCAGATAACTCAATATAAGTATATTGATACTAGTAAGCAAGGAATAAATTATAAGGATTTGAATCTTTATAAAGATCGAATAATTATAAGGCAAATAAGCCAAAATGGGAAAATCTGTGCTACCTATGATAAAAACTTATCTTTAACTTCTCAATCTTTTTATAATTTGTCCATCAAAAACTCTCCTATTTTTGAATTCAATAATTTTTATGTATTAGGTTTATTCAATTCAATGCTCTTTTCTTATTTCTTCATCAAATCATTTGGAACTTACAAGAAATTATTCCCAAGAATTTTAATTGAAAAGATTTATGATTTTCCCATTAAAGTGCCTATATCTAAAAAAGAAAAAGAGGACGCTAAAAAAATTATAGAGACAGTTAAACTTATTTTAGAATACTCAACTGAATTAAAGCCTCTCCAAACTACCATTGATTTCTTAGTTTTTAAGCTATATCAGATATCGGAAAACAACCAGAAATATATAATGAGTTATATGAAAACTCTAAACAGCTAAATTTCAGTTAGTTTATTGATTTTTTTTCTTTGAATTGTAGGTTTTTAAAATCCTATCCCACTTATCCGCGAGTTCCTCAAGGTTGGTTCTTCTAAAGAGTTTAACTGCTCGATCTAAGATTTGTGCAATATTTTCTTCCATTCTTAAAATGTCTGGATCAGTAGATGAAGTCTCTATCATGATTGAAAAAAGATGATAAATCAATTTAAAATAGAATGGTATGTAGAACTTAACTTAGATATGACTTTAATATTACCTAAATACTTAGGTTTATATTATTTTTATATTATCTATGAATATAGAAATTTAAAAAAAGTTGAATACTAATGGAACGCCTTCCAAGTACGGAGTTACTAAAAGAACTTTTAAAAAATTATTTTAATGAAGTAGATGGTCTTTTAGGAGTAGCTATTTGCGATAGAAACGGATTTATCATCGCCTCCGAGTCAAAAGAAGAAAATGAAGAAGAATCTGATGCGATAATTGGGGCTCTTTCTGCTATGCTTGATACATATATAGATAGAATTAAAGTTGAATTTGGAAAAACTGACAGTTTCTTTAATATAACAGAAACAGGAGATAAAATGTTTGTATTTTGTTCAATGGGCCCAAATTCAATATTATCTACAGTAGCAGATAAAAATGCCACTGAAATTGAATTGAAAGTATACTCTGAACATTTAGCTTCTAAGATAGAATTGATCTTAACAGGAAATCAATTTGTCTCACCAAAAATTCCAGAAATAATAAAAGCGTTGTCAAAATCTCGAGGAGGTAGACTTCCCGATTTAGTAGGTGAGTATTCAAACAAAATTATCCTGAATGGGGATTTTTCTGTGGGTAAGACATCTTTAATTAGAAGATTTGTAGAAAATAGATTTGAGGAAGATTATATTAGTACTATTGGGGTCCAATTAAGCAAAAAAACAGTACTTTTAAGTGAAAAAACAAAGATAAATTTTATAATTTGGGATATTGGAGGGCAACGTCAATTTGATTTGAATAGAGTAAAATTTTATAACGGAGCTAATGCTGCTTTTATAGTAATTGATCGAACTCGGCGAAATAACTTGAAAAGTGTTGAAAAATGGTATAATGACCTTCAAAAATCAGTAAAAAGAAATATTCCTGTAGTAATTGTTGGAAACAAATCAGATTTAAAAGATGAGATTGTAATAAGCGAAGAAGAAATAAAGGAAATGGCAAAACAATTTGGTTTTCATTACATTATGACATCGGCCTTAACCGGTGAAAATGTTAATGATGCGTTCTTATACATTGCCTATAGAGTTGTAGAAAACCTATAAAAATCTAATATTTGAAGGAATTTATTAATTTTTTATCATAAAATTACTATTTCTTCTCAAGACTCTAGAAAAGTTTTTTAAATTCAGAAATAAATATTTATGATATTTACGATTTTAGTAATGCTTAAATTTTACTTAATTGTAAAAAAAAGGTGTTTAAAATACAAACAGAACAATCTCCTTATGATTCAAAAATTTGGTTAAAATCGTATGATGATCATGTAAAGAAAACTTTAACGTACCCTACAGAGAGTCTTGGAGAACTATTTGATAAATCATTGGCAAAATATCCTGATCGCGTGGCTTGTTATTTCATGGAGTGTGCAATAACCTTTAGTGAACTTAGAGATTATGTACATCGCTTCGCAACTTTTCTACAAATGAATGGTCTTAAGAAAGGGGATCGTGTTGCAATTAATTTAGCTAATTGTCCTCAGTATTTGGTAGCCCATCTGGGAACATTATTAGCTGGAGGTGTTGCTTCAGGATGTTCTCCATTGATGAGTCCAACTGAGATTGCCTATCAAATTAATGATAGTGATGCAAAATTTTTTGTCACTCTAGATGCTTTTTATGAAAAAGTTCTAATGCAAGTTCTTGATGATGTGCCCAAATTAGAATGTGTAATTACAACCAATATTGCTGATTATATGGGTTTATCAAAATTGAAAGTAGCGTTAGGGAAAATGATTGGCAAGGTTCCAAAAGGTAAAGTTGTCCCTTACGAAGGAAAAAGAGTTTTAGATTTTAATGAAGTTATTAAAACTGAAATTGAATTAAAACCTGTTGTTATAGATAATGATAAAGATTTAGCTCTTCTTCAATATACTGGAGGTACAACAGGATTACCTAAGGGAACAGAACTCACGCATGCAAATATTATTAGTAATATTGTTCAAATCTCCACATGGATAGATAGGACATCTGAAGAACAGGAAGAAGCTAATAATCTATCCGCATTCCCCCTTTTCCATCTGGCAGGATTAGCAATGAGTATGGTTACTTTATATCTCTCAGCTACTCAAGTTTTAATAGCAAATCCAAGAGATACTAACCATTTAATTGAGGAAATGATAGATAAAAAACCTCAAATAATGGTTAATGTGCCAACACTGTATTTAGCAATTAAAAATAATCCAAAAGCGAAAAAGATTCCTAAAGAGACTTTAAAGGATATTGAAGTTTATATTTCAGGAGCAGCCCCGTTTCCAGCAGAAGCTATCAATGATTTTGAGGATAATATGCAAGCAAAAAGTAAAGTGCTTGAAGTATATGGTATGACCGAAACAAGCCCCATACTCACAATGAATCCATACTATGGTAAGAAAAGGGTGGGTACAGTCGGGTTACCTGTTCCAGATACTGAGATAAGACTTGTAGATATTGAAACAGGAGAACAAGTTGAACTTGGTAAACCTGGGGAGATTATTTGTAAAGGGCCTCAGGTTACAAAAGGATATTATAACAAGCCAGAAGCAAATGTGAAAACAATTATTGATGGATGGTTTCATACTGGTGATGTAGGTGTAATGGATGAGGAGGGATTTATTACAATTGTTGATCGAACAAAGGACATGTTAATTGTCAGTGGATATAAAGTTTATAGTGTTCATGTTGAGGATATCTTAACTAAGCATCCTAATGTTGAAATGGTTGCTATAATAGGTCTTAAAGATCCAGAACGCCCAGGTAGCGAGATTGTAAAAGCAGTTGTCCAACTTAAAGAAGGTGTCCAACAAAGTGAAGAAATAAAAGAAGACTTAAAAAAATATGCTTCTGAACATCTCTCAAAATATGAGAATCCAAGAATTTGGGAATTTAGAGATTCGCTACCCTTAACTACAGTCGGAAAAGTTCTGAAAAGAGCATTAAGGAAAGAAGCAAAAGAAAATGAATAAGAATATATAAAATTTTAATTTTTTTATTTACATTAATTTTTTTTTTTAATTGTCATTATCATTAACAGAATAAATACAATAGAAAGAAAGGAGGTTTAAAAAAGATAGTAATAAAAATTATCTGGCATGATGTGCTGGCGACCTGAAATACTCGTGGATATGTTATGGGATTTTCAATAAAAGAACTCACTTATAAAGGAAGATATCTCATATATCTTAGCGAACAAGATTTAACTGGTCCTTGGTTTAGTTTTAAACTAGAAGGTAAAAAGATTGGTACAATCCCCGTAATTCTCAAAAATATAGAACCCACACCAATATATAATATGGTTAATACCAGAACAGGGACACAGATTAGTAGAATCACTTTAGATTTCAATATTACAGAGTACTTAAAAAAGATGGTAAAAGAAAAAAAAATCCCGCCAGTTCCGTTCGAAAAGAAAGAATTTGTTCGTGTTTACAAGGATATTTTCAACCCACCAAAAGTTCCATATGTAAGTACATTTTTCACTTTAAAAAATATTTCAGATTATGCGTTGAAAGACTTCTCAATGTATTTTGTATTTGACTTTGATATCAATGGTCTTGTGGGTTATGATAATGATCTATCTGGGTACGATGAAAAAAATGATGTAATTTATCAATATGATTCTACTGGTCTGTATGGAGGATTTTCACCCATTTCTAAATCCACCAACTATGAATCATGTCTAACCAAAGATTTTATCGTTGATCAGGACAAAATGAATCTTTCTAATAAGCTATACCAAAAACCGGGAGAGATTTTATCTGCATTACAAATTGAATTTATGACGATAGAACCTGAACACACTTTTCAAACAGCTCTTGTTATCTCTGGTGGAGAAAGTAAAGAAGAATTAATCGAAAATATTAAAGAAGGAAAAAAAAATGCAATGAGACATCTTCACCAAGTAAATAGGTCTGTAAAATCAGAACAACGGAATCTTCAGGAAGAGGCTTTTGTCAAAATTAATCTCCAGCAAGCCGAAGATTGTAAATGAAAAATCCTAAATAATGACTTAAATAAAAAAACCTGTATGGAAAGTTATTTAATGAAAACTCTGCTCGAGTTTGGATATTTCAAAAAATATAAAAAAAAAGAGGAAGATGTTATTCCGATTTTTTTAACTCAAAATAAGCATCTTCAAGAATTTGTAGGTATTCAAACAGGACTTTCTTAACTCTTGATTTTTGCTCATAGGCAGTTTTAACAGCACTTAAAAGATATTTTGGAAAGATAAAATCAACATATACGTCAGTGAGTAATGCGTAATATTCATTGTTCATTTTATCATTGAAAACTATAATCATCTTATTATCCCAAAGTAATTTTAAGACTCTGTTGATATCATGAACTCCTTTCTTTCGAAGCTTTTCAAGGTCTTGTTTTGTAACAATCGCTATCCGTAGTAATTTTAAAGTCTCATATACCTGAGGATCGATTAAGATATCAACTAATTTAATATTATCTTCTTCAGTTGGCTTGTAATCTTGGAAAAAAGCTCTAACTTTTTCCTGATATTCTTTTACAAATTGGGAAGGTAAACCGCGGTTCATCGGATCATCTAATAAAATAGTGGGAGGTGTTCGAAGCGTAAAAAGGTCATTTATAAAAAAGATGAGCTCAGAAGGTACCCCTTTAATTGAACCAACTTTAATAATCTCCATTTTAATAAGATCCATCAAGATTGCGTCTATATCAAAAAAACTTTCAGTATATCTATCTTTAAGCCAAATCATCAATTCAGATTTAGATATTATCCCATCATCTCTTAAAGCGTTAATTATTGCACGTTTAACACCATTCTGATAATGGTAAATTAGGATTTCTTCTCCACTAAGTGAGGGATATACTGATAAACGCTGAAATAGTGAAGGTAATAGTCGTAAATAAGACTCATCTTTTAAATTCTCTAAAATTACACGAGCAATTTCAACTATTCCCGCTTCATAAAAATCAGGATCGTCATCTAAATTCAAAAGTAGTACGAGATAATATCCTTTCTCGGCTCCAGTATAATATGATAAGATATTTAGCGATTCTGTAATTAGGGTAATAACCCCTTTCTCACCACTATATTCATGTGTACTATATACTTGCATCAAACTTTTTGGTGTGATATTAATAGCTTCGGGATATTTAGCCAGAATTTCAGTACCAATTTTTTCATCCCATTTCATGAATAATATTCCGAGAGGTTTTTTGTCTTGAGATCTTATCGTCCCAGAGATCTTTTTTTTGACTTTTTGTTCTTTTTTATCCTTTTCGATAGTAATTCCAAATATCTCTTCTAATGATAAACCAAGTTTTCGCCATTTATTATTAATAATTTCGCCAATGAATGCTTCTTTATCGCGATATAAAAGCGTATCCGGAATTGATTTACCTCCATCAATAGTTTTTTTCATATCTCTTACTTTTTTCACAAATGTTGGAATCTTAGCGCGTTTATATGCTCGATATGAAACAATACTAACTGCTATCCCAAGAGCTACAGAGAGTATTAATAAGAAATAAAAAGTTGGTATACCTGGAAAAATCTCGTCCATTGCGACAACAATAGTAACACTAAATTCCTCAGAGACATAATTTTCTTTTGTAATATTAATTCTTCCCGTAAATGTTTTTGGACTAAAGAATGTATCTATATTGCCAGTATGAAAATTAAAAATATAAATACCAGGTCCGCCTACTTCAAATTCATATTCAGTACCCCTTATATTTATTAGAACTGTAGTATTTTGTAATGGAATGCCACCTCTTGAAGGATCTGTTAATTCTAATTGTAAAACTGCTATCTCTCCTTTTTTAACATTTATTTGGTTATTTCCCTCGTTGAGAAGATACCCAATTATTCTTTTCTTGATAGTCAATGAAATCAAGGCAGTTTTATATTCATAATTTTTTTTGCCTATAGAAACAATTAGAAAATACTCCCCAATTGTTAAATTTTCTGTATTAAAGTCTAAAGTATATAATTGATCAACATTAGTGATTAAAGTTCCCTGTCCATCTGCAATTATTTCTCCCTCTTCATCGTATTTCTCCCATACATAATAACCTGCTGTCAAATCAGTAATTTTAGTTCCTTTCACTGAATCCGTATATAAAAATGTAAAATTAACCGCATCTCCAAAATATATATTTTCAATTTTTCTAAAGAAACCTGATGTTCCATTTAGTAACGTTAAACGAGCCAACACTGACAATTCTAAATCTTTTATTGTGGAGGCATAGTTCTCTTTAAGAATAGTGAATCTTATAGTATAATCATCAGTATTGAGTATTGTTGTATTTATGAGTTGTGAATAACATTCCAAATCCTCATTATATTGAACTGTTCCAAATATAGCAGGATTTTCTAAAATAGTATAACTGACTGAACCTCTAGTCTCATAAATATTGGTCCTTGAATAGTCTATCTTAAATTGAAGATTAAAAATGGTAGGTTGATTTGTATTTATAACGGCTTGGTATATCGTCTCTTTATTTAAACCTTGTAATGAAAATAATCCTTGCCCTGAAACAATATCAACTATGTTATAAGTGGTTCCTCCAATTGTAATAGTCATTGACAATTCTGATGGAAGAAAGTAATCAATCCCATCAGAAATTTCATTAATTAATAGCAGAGCTGAATCTTCAATCCAATCATTCTCATTAGCATTGATTTGAAAAATACCTGCAATATTACGTTCGGTTTTTGATATATTCAATGTCTCCAGATAATAATTTTGGTAAAATTCTTGAATATACTCAACTTTAATTACTACATCAAACATAATTTCAGGATTTGCCTCAACAGTGAATAGGAATTGATTATCTAAAGGATAAATAATTCGGTCATCGATATTTAATTTGCCAAATCCAGAACTTCCTGAATCTAATGAATATTTAATCCCTTCATTAGTGGAAATATTTAAATTAACATCAGATAATGGATTTATTAAATGCCAATTGGAAGTATTATAACAATTAAAGAGTTCAAAAGTGATATTTTTTATTACCCATCCTTCAGCTGCATTTAAAAGAGACAAAGTCTCGGTTATGTTAAATCTTGTATATTGAACATTAATTTTGTCCCTGATAAAAATAGCATCAACTATAACATCAATTGTACTATCAAAAGTTCCTCCAATGGTGAACTCAAAATTATTATCATTAGAGGGACTTCTTTTATCTATATTAAGCTTTATACCTGTCCATGTACCTTGGGCATAATCGTGACCATTATGATTACCAGTATTAAAAACTTCAAAGATTCCATAATCATTCAAAGCTATACTAATGTTTATGTCATCTGGTAAAGCATTCCATGAAATATTATATATATTAAAAGTAATCTGCGATAAATTCCAATCATTTGAGATATCTGGAATTGAAAATCTGAATGGTGTTTCATAAATGATGTTGTAGATATTATATTCTAAAGAAGAATATTCAGTTATTTGTCCATAAGGATTTACTGACATTTCAACACTCTCTTCCCAATATATTGATTGGGTTGAATCATCATTTTGTGATTGGTTTAATATTAAATCATTTTCATTAAGGTATAATGACATTATTACTTCTGGAGGTAAGACATATCCGGATTTTTGAGCAGTTAATTTAAGTATATAAGGTGTTTCACTTTCTAACTCAGTAGTATCAATTTCACCCTTATGTCTTCCAATATAGTCATTTTGTTTAGGCATTATATTAGAAAGAATTAACGTTGTTCCTTCAAATATATGATATGACATTGAATCTGCATAAGTAGGTCCAATAGGAACTCCTGATCCCGATGGTACATTTGTAACATTGAATAAAGCTCTTAAACTTATTTTTAAGCCCCATTCAACTAAAATAGTATTAGTGGGATTCAATGATATTAAATTGGTTTCCAAATTTTCTAATTCCGCAGGAGCAAAATGAATATTTAAAGTATAAGCAGCTTTACCAGTTACGGTAAAATTGGTGTTTCCAACCCTTCCTGTCAAAAGTTCTGGTATTTCAAAATCCCAGTATTGTCCATAGAAACTAAGTCTTAAAGAATAATTGGAGTTAATACCTAAGATGGAAGAATCCAACCATCTAAGTACTGCGTTTCCGTTTAAATCGGAAGTTAAATTGACTATATTTTCACCCGAGTTAAGATTATCTAATATTATTTTTACTCCATCAATTGGCGTAAAAGGAGCTTCATAAGTTAATACCGTAAAATTAATAGTCGTTAAAATAACTGAGACATTTACTTCAGAATTTGGTGTCACTATATCTCCTGATCCTACTATGATTTTTTTCGGATTATAAATAGAATCACGGTACCATATTGTATAATTATAATCATAAGGAATAGTTTCTAACCATCGAAAGGTAGCTTGTCCACTATTATCAATTGTACAATTTTGAATTTGATTTGAACTATTACCAACTACTACCCATCCAGAATCGACGGGAACTCCATCTATATCGACTACATTAAAGATATTTCTACTTATGTTACAAATTAAATTAATAATTTGAGATGTTCCAGAAATTAGGATTGATTCTGATGTTCTATTAATTATTATTGTATTATACGGTTCGATATTTGATGTCATAGAAACTGTAAAATTATAACTATATTCTATTGACAAAATATTTTCAAATAAAACAGTACCATTTTCGTTTGCTATATCACTTCTTATTAAATCATTATGTTTGTATATAGAAATGTTCACATTTGGTACTGGATTACCATATAAATCGATAGCATCGATCTGAACGTCAGTAAATGGGTTACTTTCTGTCCCAACAGAATAGAAATTGCTAGGATCTTTTTGATTATTGTATTCAGTAGCTATCCAATCCGCTGAACGAACTATATTTGAGAGACGAAATTCATCAATTCCACCGTTAAAATATTCTGTTGAATTTCTAGCGAGATTTAAAGCTGAAACACTTAATCCAGTCGTATCAGTAATAGCTACATGATACCAGCTTCCTGTTGTTATTGTTGAACCGATTATTCCATCAACATATATTGCTGTACTGCCTGGGAAACTAATTGGTTTTATATCCCCACTAATAGCATCAATTGATATTTGATCTGTACCATCTAAATCCATTATGGCTGTGTCTGACTCTATTGAATAATAAACAATAACTCTTATGTGATCAACTCTTAAGCTTGCCGAGTAAGAACCTGTTTTTTCTAATCTCACTCTGAAATTGGTATTTGAAAAATCAGATGAAGACCAAGACCTCCCCCATGTATCCCATGCACCGCCAACTGTTCTATATGAATCGTAAGTGCTCGACCAACTTTGAGTTTTATAGTTTGTATAATAACCAGATCCCCCATTCCAGGAAAGTCTAACTCTACAACCTGTTGATTCGAATTGGACTGAAGTACTTGCATCAATGGAAACCTCAATACCATCAATACTAGCCCCAGATGGTATGGTAAAACCAAAATTGTACCAATCTTGATCCTCATAATTAGTCCACTCTGATGCTCTATTACCATCATTAGTATAACCACCAGTAGGATTATTCCATTGATTATAATCGTCTCCTGTTGCTGTTGGGCTATGGTACCCCGTATTATAAGAGTTCGAACTTCCTAGAGTAGTCGCTTTCATCCAAAACTCAATTGTTTTTATTTCAGGACCAACATTTCCTATACTGATATAATCAGGATCACTGTTTCCATCAAAACCCATACTTCCATCTATTTGTCCTAGTTCTTGATCTGCTGAACCCATCATAATAGCAGTTCCATGGTTGCTGTTAATCGTCGAATCTTTAATATCTCCCGGATTTCCAATACCTGGATCTTCCTTTAGATGCCAGACACCTTTATAATTAGTATCCCAGACTCCTGTAGGATTTTCTTGATTACTCATAGTCGAATTTCCATAAAACATGAATAATTTAGTATCAATAGAAGTAGATAATAAAGGAACCCGAACCCACGCTATAAGTTGAGCTTCAGTAGCACTATAACTTGGATTATATAATTCTATTTCAAAATCTAACCAGGCAGTACCATTAGCAAATGCTATATCATCACCATCGAACTGAGCCTTGTCATCCAAATCCGCATCAATAATTGAAATTAAAACAGGAAAGTCTTGATGATCAACTGAACCATTAACTTTTGTATGATCAATAGTTATAATTTTATAATAAAGAAAATAATCTGCGTGAGGAAGATTACTTGAAGGATTAGAGAGAGATAATTTTTCCATAGGATCTTTTTCCGTGTTATCATTGTTTATCTTTCCACTAAAATCGGTAAATAATGGTGTACTAAGAATTGTTGGTAGAATTATTGTGAATAATAGAATTCCAAGGAATTTTGTTTTATATTTTAGATTTGTTCTTTTATTTCGCATTTTAAATCGACTTTTTTATTCTCTTGTTGTAAAAATAGTATGATACACTACTAAACCCTGTGTATTCTTAGATTAATAACTTTTTAATTAATCTATGAAATTAATTTTGTAATTAATAAAAATACTGTTTTTTATTTTTAGGTATTTTTTTTGATTTATTAAATAAAATTTTATATGATACTTTTACCATTAATTAAGTTGAGATGTGATTTTCTTTTTATTTTCAGAGAAAAAATAAAAAATAAGGTGCTATATAATTTTAAGGCGTGTTTGCATTTACAAGGAGACCTTACTTATCTATGAAAGACAATTTAGTAAAGTATTAGAAGAAGAGGCTTATGAGACTCTAATAAAGGAATTTTTTTCTGATGAAATTGAAACAATCCAATTTCAAGATTATAAGACATACAGAATTAGTTATTTTATTGAAAAAGACTTCAAATTACTCTTTTTATTTATTAATGATGCAAAAGATGATTTTATTGCCATTAAAAAAGAATTGAGTAAGTGTAAGGAGAAATTTCTGAAATATTTTAAAGAGATTTTACCATTATCAACTGAACCTAATAATTTTAAAAAATTTGATGAGGTAATTGCTTCAATACAAGATAATTTATCCCCAATAATATCCTTAGTTGGATACGATTCTGTTGGAAAGACAACAATTATTGACCTTATAAGAACTAAAAATATACCTTTAGACCATGATCCAACTATTAATGCGGATATTTCTAAATTAAAAATTGGAAGCGTAAATTTTCTGATACGCGATTTTACTGGTCAATCAGAGATTGGTTTCTTATGGAATAATTTCATGAAAGGAAGTGATCTTGTTCTTATAATTACAGATTCTACTACAGAAAATGTAGAAAAAAGTAAATCTTTTGTCAAGAAAATAGAAGAAGAAACTCCATACGCTAATAAAATTGCTATTGGGAATAAATGGGAATTAGAAAATTCCATAAATTCTAAGCAAATAGAAGATATCTTAGGTATCAAGGCCTATTCTCTAAGTGCTCTTAATTCCAATAATAGAGACGAAATAATTCGAATTATTATTAATAATTTGGAAATGTCTGATGAGATGTCTCCAATATTAAAAACTTTAAAAAATAAACAGTTATTGCTTAATCAGTTTGAAGAAGCTATTGTTACAATTAATTTTGAAAAATTAGACTTTTTCTATAAGAAAATTGTGGAAATATGTAGAGAACTCGGAGAAGACCCTATTGGAATGGAATTTTATAAGAAATATCATGATATAAAAAATAAGTTAAAAGATGTTGAGAATTTAAAAGAGGAACTACTTCCTCAAATTCATACAAAAGAACCAGAAAAACCAACCACAAGAATAAGTTCTTTAGAACAACGCTTAAGAACGTTATTATTGAATTATATTAATAATGTGGAAGGGATTATAGGGGTAATTATTAGCGACCCGGAAGGTTTTGTGATAACATCTGAAAGTAAAAAAGATGCTGGAGATGAAGAGATATTAGGAGCAATTGCTGTAACAGTTGATTCATTTATAGAGAGAATTAAAAAGGAATTTAGTGATGTTAGTAATTTTTTTAATATAACTACTATAGAGGAAAAAAAATTTGCATATTGTTCTATGGGTCCGAGGTCGATATTATTAACAATTTCTAACCTTTTTACTACAGATACAGAATTGAGAGTTTTTTCTGAACATGTAGCTTCAAAGGTTGAATTAATGTTAGGAGAGAATAAAGAAGTTTCTCTCGAAATTCCGGAGATTATAAAGATTTTATCTAAAACTAAAGATGGTAAAATACCAACTGGAGAATACCATTTAAAATTAATTCTAACTGGAGATTTTGCCGTGGGAAAAACATCATTAATTAACAGATATGTGCAAAATATCTTTAGAGAAGTTTATCATTCAACAATAGGAGTAGATATTTCACAAAAATTAGTAAAATTAGGCGAGGATACAAAAATAAGATTCGTAATTTGGGATATTGGAGGTCAGATGCCTAAAATGGCGCCTTACAGAAAAAAGTTTTATGAGGGTGCCAATTTCGCTTTTATTACTGTTGATAGGACCCGTTCAGACACTTTAAAGAATGTTAATACATGGTATGAGGAAATTTATAAATTTACTGAACCATATACTAAAATAATTTTAATTGGGAATAAATCAGATTTAACTGAACAAATTCAAATTACAGAATCAGATTTGAAAAGAATAGCTGACAAGTACAATATTCATTATATCATGACTTCTGCCAAAACTGGTGAAAACGTCGAAGATGCATTTTTATCTATTGCTTATAAGTTTCTAGAATCACATATTTAGTAAGGTTTATTGTCAAGTTTGAATTTTTCATATGTAAGCTTAAATTCATTCCTATTTTCACTGACATCTTTTATTGAATATAACAAAATATCGATTTCTTGTTTAGTTACGACAGGTAACTTATAATAAACTGAATTATACTTAATCTGTTTACCTTTTTTATTGTACTTCTTAATAAAATCGACGTGTTGATTAATTCTATTTTTATTAATGTCAAGATTTAATTGCTTGAGGTTTTTTATGTTTTTCTTAAATATTTTACTAAATTCCGAGCTAATCTCATATCCAATTGAATTTCTGCTAGATATCATTGCTGCTAATGATGTTGTTCCTGTACCCCAAAACGGATCCAATATTGTATCTCCATAAAGCGAAAACATATTAATTAATCGATATGGAAGTTCTAAAGGAAAAGCTGCTGATCTTTTTCTCACATCACTGTCTTTCTTATTATTATTAATCTCTTGGGAAGCTCCTATAATATCCATCCATATATCTGAAAACCATGAATTCCTCTCCTCCCAAAAATACGCACTATTATATCTAGTTTCTGATTTAGAAGGAATCTCTCTTTTAGCATTGCCTTTCCTGAATATTAAGATGTATTCATGCTCAAGAGTAATATAGGCATGAGGTGGGAGCATACCTGATCCCATGAACTTATTAGGACTATTTGTAGGTTTTCTCCATAATATACTAGGTAATTCAATGAATTCTTTATTTAGAAATGAATTTGCAATTTTAATATGGTTAGGAAATAATTGAAAACTATTCCCGATTTTTCTTGTTGCATCTCCAACATTAACACATACCATTCCTCCATCCTTTAAAACTCGTGTTACTTCTATCCATACCTTATCCAATTCTTGATGCATTAGATCAAAAGCACTCTTTCCTTTCCCTTCTTCAAGTGCTTGCTTAATCTCACTATTTAAAGATAAAAATAATGGATCCCAGATCTCAATCATAGGGTATGGAGGTGAAGTTATGATTAAATCTATGGAATTTGACTTAATTTCAGACATATCTGAAGCGTTTTTGAAATATACTTTATGAGTGGTTTCCATTATTATTTATTAGTATAATTAATATTCAAAATTCAAATTCTATACAACAATATTTTATTTAAGATTTAAATAAATTGTTATTAGATTTAGGATAAAGGTGAGTCGAATAAATACAATTAGTCAAGTAATATTGTTCATTATTGATGATGTTCGTGCAGAACATTTATTCAAATTAATGAAGGAAGATCGACTTCCTAATATGGCAAAACTTGCTGATAATGGGATTAAATGTTCAAATTGTATTACCTCATATCCTTCTGTTACTTTTCCATGTTATGGTAATATCATCACAGGAACTTATTCAGGATATTTTCCCAAGGAGGGCAATGCAATTCCAATGTATCATTGGGTAAATCGCTCAGATCCTCCATTACTAAGTAAAAAAACTCCATTTATAAGAAATTATGGAGATAGATCACAGCTATTAAAAGCTAATAAAGATGTTGGTAATAAAGTGAAAACTATCTTTGAACAAGTGCCCGAAGGAAATAAGTTGAGTTCTAGTTGTTTCCTATTTCGAGGAGCACATTTTGTTACTGGAAAAAGTGTTTTTGATGTAGGAGGAATCTTTAAAAATATTGAGATTGCGTTTGAATCTCCCCAACATTATTTTCCAAACAAAGATGTTCCATTAATAAGTGTGGGTTATATTTTCCAAACAGATGATCTTATGCATAGAAAAGGTTTCGATGATAATGATTATATCAAATTAATAATTGAATGTGATAAATATCTCGGAACTTTAATCAAAACTCTAAAAAAGACAGGGTATTATGATTCTACAGCAATAGGAATCATTTCAGACCACGGGAATTATCAAGCAAAAAATCTGTTTGATCTTCAACCATTTTTTCAACAAAAAGGATTAATACCATACGTTCCAGAAAAAGGAACTGGAGATTTTGACTGTAATTTCGGCTCAGTTGGTTTCTTTAATTTTCCGGGGGAGACATGGCATCATCATCCTTCCATTCAAAAAATGCAAAAGTTTAGGGTAAGTGGAAGCGGAAAACAAGAAATCAATCTTTTTGATACTATGTGGGAGATTCCGGGAGTTAAATACATGTATTATAGAGGAGATTATAATACACCAGAAAAGGGAACTATTCACATTGAATATTTTGACAAAAATTCTAAGCAAAGGTATCATGGATTGATTGAATATCGCGGTTTTGGAAAAGAACAGCAAACAAAATATACTTTTGATGGCAATGACTTTTATCAATATAGTAAAAATGAAACAGCTGCAAAAATACTTGACAATAAGTTCCATACTTTAGAAGAATGGTTAGAAGCTACAAACTCTATAAACTTTCCCATGATTATCGATCAAATACCAAGGTATTTTAAAAATCCTAGATCTTGCGATATTGTTGTTTCCACTCTAGGGGAGTATTACTTCAATTATGAACATGGACGAACAGTTGGAGATTCACCATTTTCTCATGATTGTGGAATTAGAAACTCTATGATTGTACCATTTTTAATTGGCGGTTCACCTGAAATTCCACAAATTGAAGTATCATATTGTAAAACTACAGATATGGTTCCTTCCTTATTAAAATTATTAGGAGTCACCCCACATTCAAGTGTTATAGGCAAATCTATAATCTGATTAAAACTAGAAGGACAATTTGATGTATAGTCGACATTTTTGTTAGTTTTAATATTTATAATCAAATAAGTTCAATATTGTAACATGAGAAAAACAAAAAGGCAAGAAAGTAATGAAACAACAACACTAAAAAGAGACCTGTCTCGTTTAAAGCGAATGCCTAGATTAATGCTCTATGGATTTAGTATAGTCACTCTTTTTTGGTATTTTTGGTCTTTAATTGGTTTAATTATCGGTGTTATGTATTTTATTTTCATAAAAGATAAAGCATGGAAACGAAACGGAATTGTTCTAGTATTCTATATTGGTTCAATTACTGTCTTTGTGCATTTTTACCACGAAATTGCACCTTTATCTATAGTAATCTGGTCTTCAGTAACCTTCATTTTGTCCTATTTATTTTTCATATTGATTTTAGAAATTTTAAAGAGAAAAAACATTAACATCAAGAAAATAGCTCAATGGTCACAGAGTTATGAGAGATTATCAAATAAAAAACGTAAAGCTATTGGGTTTATAGCTATTGTAATTCCTATCACTTTATGGACTTCGGTGAGTATTGACTTAGGCGTAATGTTTGATAATAATCCGAAGCTTTTATGGATAAATGCTCCTACAATGGCTAATTCAGATGAAATTTTTGAAATTACAGTAGAAGCGTGGGATCCTTTTGAGCGCCTGAGTGCTGTGTATAAAGGAACTGTGGAATTTTCCATTGAATCATATAATCTTAGTAATTATGAATTAATAACAAATACTCAGGCAAATTTGCCAGATCCGTACACTTTTACTGGTCAATTATTTGGATCGGATATTGCTTATGAAATTAGAGACGGAAAAGATAACGGAAGACATGTATTTCAAGCAAGTATTAAAACTCCAGGTTATCATTATATTTTGGTAAATGACAGTATCACTAAAAATATCTACTATAGTAATCCAATTATAGTAAGAAATTTCACCTCTACTGATCCATTTATCGCATGGGGAGATATTCATTCTCATTCTGAACTTTCTGATGGAACTGGTTCGCCTGATCACTCGTTTTACTTTGCTAAGAATATTGCATGTCTTGATTTTAATGCCTTAACAGATCATGGCGAAATCATGTTATTTTCTCCCTGGTCACTTAATATACTTGAAAGTAGTACAAATAAATGGTATGAACCTGATAATTTTGTTACATTCCATGGAATAGAGTGGACATGTGTCAGAACTGGTCATTATGTTTGTATTTTTAGTGGAGATAGATTATTAAAATCACCGATACTTGATTCTTATTTTACGGTTAGGTCACCTCAAGTCTTATGGAATGTCCTAGATGACTTTACATCTAAGTATGGTGTAAAGGCACTAGCACTCCCTCATCATACAACTAAAGAAGCTTATATCCAAGATTGGACATATAATAATCCAAAATATGTTAAACTCGCGGAAGTCTCCTCTGTTCATGGAGAGTTTCTGTTTGAGCAAAGACATGAATTAAATTACGTAGGAGCTATCGATAAACCACCAACTTACACTAATGGTTCTTCAATTGTAGATGCTTATACAATGGGATATAGAATGACTATGTATGTAGCTAGTGATGAACATGATGGTCATCCGGGTCATAGTCTAAGTCATACTCGGGCATATATTGGTCATCAACGTCCTTTTAGTTTATGGCATACTCGAAACGAACATCCATATCCTGGAGGATTAACTGCTGTTTACATAGATAATCTTACAAGAGAAGGCGTTTTTAGTGGTTTAGATAATCAGAGAATTTATTCAAATTCGGATCATGGTCGACCAATTCTTAGTTTTAATATCAATGGAACAAATGTAGGAGATGGCTCAACTTTCATAGCAAGTAATTCGACTGATCACAGAGAAATCAACATCTTTCTTGCCCAAGACGGAGCACCAGTTGCCCTAAAATCTAAAGCAGCATCAGTAACTCCAAATTGGGTGCCAAACTGGAATGCGAATATTGAAATTATTAAAAATGGCAATTTATGGCATACTGAACCAATTTCTTCACCAATAATTAATTTCACAATAATTGATACTGAACCAATAATAGGAACGAGTTATGAAAAAAGTTGTTCGAAGAGAGGGAATAATTATTATATAAATCAATATAGCGACAATCCCATAGTTCCGAGCACGTTGAACACAAAGGGTTATGATTACTATTTGATTCGTATTGTTGGAGAGAATGGCAGAATGTCCTATGCCGGGCCAATATGGGTCGAATATTAATTATTTTTGTGTAATGATAATATTCAGTTAATTTATATAAAACAAATCTTTTTCAAACTCAATTAGGATTTTGTTATAAGGTATCTGAGATGAAAGCTAACGAAATTATAATTGTACCACATACTCACTGGGATAGGGAATGGTATATTACGTTTCAAGAATTCCGTGCTAGATTAGTAGTAATGATGGATAAACTATTACATATTTTAAAAACTAATCCTGAATATAATAATTTTACCTTTGACGGTCAAGTAATCCCTTTAGAGGATTATCTAGAAGTTAGACCCGAAAGGGAAGAAGAAATTAAAAAATATGTAGAAGAAGGAAGACTCTCTGTTGGACCTATGTATGTCCTTCCTGATGAGTTTTTAGTTAGCGGAGAATCCTTAATAAGAAATCTTTTGATTGGTCATCAGATAGCACAAAAATTTGGAAACATCATGAAAGCGGGATATATCCCCGATCCGTTTGGTCATATCGCTCAACTTCCTCAAATTTTAAAAGGATTTGAGATTCCTTCTATTTTATTTCAAAGAGGATTTGGAAACGAATTTGAAGAAAAAAGCTTAAACTTGGAATTCAAATGGAATGCACCTGGAAATTCAGCATCAATATTAGCCATCCACTTAATTTTTGGCTATGGATCATTGAGTGCTCTAAATACTAAGAAATACAAGGAGATATACAAAAAAGCATTCACAAAAATTGAGTCTATGATTAAAAATTTTGAAAAATATACTTGCACTCCTATTGTACTTCTTAATAGCGGTGATGATCATCATGAAGCTCTGGGAGAAATCCCTGAAATTGTAAACCAATGGAATGATTTGCATCCTGAAATAAAAATGATCCAATCTGACTTTGAATATTATATTAATAAGGTATTAGGTTCGAATCCGAATTTGAAAGAATTTCAAGGAGAATTAAGGGGAGGTCGATATGCAAATATATTATCAGGGGTATTCTCCGCAAGAATGTGGATAAAGCAAAGGAATACCGCTATTGAATATCTCTATGAGAAGTATACAGAACCTGCATCAACATTTACATGGGTTCTTGATAAATATCATAAATTTGTTTATCCAAAAAACTACATCTTGACAGGATTGAAATGGTTACAAAAGAATGCACCCCACGATAGTATTTGCGGTTGTTCAATTGATGAGGTACATAATGAAATGAAAACAAGATTTGATTGGGCAGAACAGATTGCTAATGAAATATATAAAGATTCAATTCTCTATTTATCAAACCTAATAAAAATTAACTCTGCTTACAAATATCGAAATGTTTTACTAGTTTTTAATCCCCTTCCTTGGAAACGGCGAGATATTGTTGAATTTAATCTTATCTCGAAGGACACCAAGGGAGCAAAATTACCTTTTAACATAAAGATAGTTGATTCGGATGATAAAGAAATTCACTGGCAAGATTCTAGTGTAGAAGAAATTCCAAGATTTATACGACAAACTAGTATAAGCCATAAAATTAGTTTTCTAGCAGAAATTCCCGCATATGGGTATAATGTTTTTTATGTAATGCCCTCAAAATCTGAAATTAATAATTTATTTTCACCTGATAATTTTGAAATTACAAGAGATTTCTTGGAAAATGAATATTATAGAGTTGACATTACATCAGAAGGATTTATAAATGTTACTGACAAAGAATCAGGTATTGTATATGATAAAATATGTAATTTTGAAGATGTGGGCGATTGGGGTGACTCGTACGACTTCTCAGGCCCTAAAAGCAATCAAACCGATTTGAGGTTTACAACCGAAGATGCAGCAATTTTTGAAAGATCTGTTTATATCAATGGCCCAACCCAAAAGACCTTTAAATTAAGATTAAATTTAAAACTTCCTCATTCATTAACAGAAGATCGTTATAATCGAGAAGAATGGCTTATAGATAATAAAATAACTCTATATATTTCATTATATAAAAACATAAAAAGAATTGATTTCAAGATAGAAATGGAAAATAATAGTAGAGATCATAGAATCCGTGTTTTATTTCCTACAAAGATCAAAGCTGATAAAGTTCATGCTGATGGGCATTTTTATGTTGTCCCTAGAAATGTTGATTTGCCCAATGGAGATAATTGGGAGCAAAAACCTATGCCTACAAATCATCAAAAAGATTTTATTTCTGTAAGCAGTCAAAATGGGACTTTTGCCGTTTTAAATAAGGGGTTACCTGAATATGAAGCTATAAGAAATAAAGATAATTCAATTATTTTTGCTATCACTCTTCTTAGGTGCATTGAATGGTTATCTCGTGATGATTTTCAATCAAGATATGTTCCTGCAGGACCTGCTTTTAAAACACCTGAGGCTCAATGTCTTGGAACTCATAGTTTTGAATTGTCAATCATTACGAGTAATAAAGAAAATTGGATAGATTCAAAAATTCATAGAAGGGGTAAAGAGTTTAACAATCCTTTTAAACCGGTTTTTCCTGCAATGGTGGAAAGCCCAATAAGAACCTCAGATAAAGTAGTTTTACGACCTTTCGGTATAGTTTCAATATTTTATAAATCTAAAACAGAGCTGTTAGAATCATATCTTCCTCCTACCTTGAGTTTTCTAGAGATTGATAATGAATACATAGTCTTAAGTTGCATAAAAAAAGCAGAAGTTGGAGAGCATTTAATAATTAGGCTATTTAATGTGTCATCATCACGTCAGAATGGAAAATTAACTTTTTACGACAAACTAATTGTAAAGAATGCGGAAAAAGTGAATTTCTTAGAAGAAGTCCCCAAGAATGAAATTAAAGCCTATATTGATAATTTTAAAAACAATGTAATTGAAGTAAATTTAGAACCTCATGTGATTGCCACCTTTAAAATAGATATATCTTTCGTGGAGTAGAGTATATTTGTGGAAGAATAAATTATTAGAAATGGTGAAAGACTTCCAACATCCAGCTTGGGGATTCAATCATTTTACTCGTGTTTTTGAGTTATCTTTTGAATTAGCACAAGCAGAAGGAATTGATTTGGATGAGGATGCAATATTTGCTGCAGCCTATTTACATGACATTGGTGCATTTGAACCATATAAACAAAAGGGGAAGGACCACTCAGTCGTTGCTATTGAGAATTGTGATGCCATACTTGCTTCTATAAATTATCCTTCAGTAAAAATTTCATTGGTTAAAGACATAATTAAGAGTCATATGTTTTATGTTAAACCAGAAAATAATATTGAGTCAAAAATTTTTCATGACGCAGACACCCTTGATTTTATGGGAGCAATGGGAATAAGTCGAATCCTTTCAATAGTTGGAATAGACGATTGGACTCCAGATCTTAAGAGCGCTGTTAAACTTATCGAAAAATTCAGTAATGAATTGGTTCACTCATTAGTAACCAAGAAAGGAAAAGAGATTGGGCTTATTAGAAAGGAAGAAATGGAAGATTTTTTAAAAAAACTAAAAAATCAAACAAATCAATTTAAATCACTCTAATCCGATGCTTTTTTCCATTCTAATTTCAATATTACCTTCACCATGATCCAACTGATCAATATTTATATATCCAAGATTCTGATAAAAAATTTCAGCGGAAATGGCTGAGTAAAGGAATAATTTATCCATTTTTTTTCTTTTAGCTTCAATTTCAAGGTTTTTCATCAATTTAGTCCCAAATCCTTTTCGATGATTGGAAACCATAATAAAGACATCGCGAATTTGACCTAAATCAGACAAACTGCCAGTACCGATTATCTCACCTTCTTTTTCAATGATTATTGTGTAAATACCCGATCGTTTCATAAAATTTTTAGAGTAGCTTTTTACTAAGTATTTTATAAATTTTGAAGAATAATTCTTACTATTCACTTCACGTAGATTAGTTAATATGATTTCAATACATTTCTTCCTATCTGTTTTTCTAACTTCTCTTATTATTTCATTCATGAAAATCCAGTTGATAAAGAGTCTATAAATTTATGATATATAATGTAATTATTATTTTCTCTTCTAGTTAAGAGTATTGAAAATCTGAAATTCCTTTTATTGAATCAAATTAAATTTAGTATAATTATAATATAACAACATTTCTGGCAATAAAAGTGAAATAGAATGAAATTTGCAGCATATACTAAAGAATATATCCCAAAGATTAATGATGCAATCAAAAAAATCTATGAACGAAAATTAAAAACGGTAGAAAATTCCTTCTTAAAACATTATTATTCTGAGTTAAAAGATTATTTCCTTTCAGGTGGTAAAAGAATCAGACCGTTGCTTTGTATAGCAACATATAATGCTTTTAAAGAACATCCAGATGATCAGATCGTTTTACCAAGCATAAGTGTAGAATTTCTTCATAATGCTTCTTTAATCCATGATGATATCATTGATAAAGATGATTATAGACGGGGAAAACCTTCATTTCATTATAGATATAGAAATTACTATAAAGATTATAGTTTAAAGAGAATGAATGATATCGATTACGGTAATTCTATTGGTATTATTGGAGGAGATACAGCTTTTTTTCTAGGAATGGAATCATTTTTTTTGAATAATTTTGATGATGATTTGAATTTTAAAGCTATTAAGTTATATGAACAAGGTTTTATTGATATAGCTAATGGGGTATTAATTGAAACTGATATGGTTAATCGAAAAGATCTGACAATCACAGATTATATTAATATGATTTCTCTAAAAACTGGAGCGTTATTGGAAAAATCAATTTTAATTGGTGCAAATTATGCAAAAGTTGAAGAAAACATAATGAAGGAACTTTCAATTTATGGTATAAATCTTGGCATTATTTTTCAGATAATTGATGATATTTTAGGAACTTTTGGAAATGAGAAAGTTACAGGTAAGCCTACTGATGGAGATATTCGAGAGGGTAAAAAAACATGTTTACTAATTGATGCATTGAACAAATTAGGATTTGATGATAAAGAGAGACTTGAAGAATTAATAGAGAAGCCAGATATGACAAGTAGTGATATTCAAAGTGTTAAGGATTTGTTTATTAAAGCTAATGTTAGTCAATCATGTAAAGATTTAGCAAATTCGTATTTTCAAGAAGCAAAATCATCTCTAAGTAAATTAAAAAATGAGATTAATTATTCTGAAATGGAATTCTATTTAGATTTATTAGAATTTGTAAAATCGAGGAAATTCTAAATTAAAATTTGTGTGTAAATTCTCCCATTTTGGTAATTTTATGATATCGTTACATAAATCTATGTAAAAACCCAACCTTAAATAAAAATTCTTTTGTAAAAAATATGTAAAGAAAATTTTTTATTCAAATAAAAAAGACAGAATTATTACGGTTGATAGGGTGTGGAGGATTCTAAATACGACATTTTAATAATTGATGATAGCAAATATATAGAAAAATTATTAACAATAATTATAAAATCAAAGGGCTATAGCTGTAAAGCTGTTGAAAGTACTTATTCAGCAATGAAAGAATTAGAAGCTCACATTCCAAAATTAATACTTTTAGATGTAAATCTGCCAGATTCTAATGGATATGATTTTTGTAAAATGTTAAAGTCATCAAAAAAGTTCAATAAAATACTTGTATATTATTTTACTGGAGTAACTGAAACAGAAATTGCTGTAAAAGCACTTGAAACGAACGCAGATGGATATTTAAAAAAGCCTTTTGATTTATCTGATTTTAATGACATATTTGACCAAATAAAGCAATATAGTATTGCTTAATTTTGTTCAAAAATTAATTCTCATAGTTCAATGCTACAAAAACTTAAAAATAGATTAAAAACATAACTAGTGCATAAGAAGTGTAAATTTAAATTCAAAGTAGTTCCATAATGCATTATAGTTTTATAACTTCTAATAATTAATAGAGATTTAACTGTGAGTCCAATTGAAAGTATTACAAGATATTTGGATTTTGGAGCATTCAGGAATAACAATTTTTCACAGAGAATTTGATAGTATTGTCTCTCCTCAACTTTTTGGGGCAATGATGAGTGCACTCAATATGTTTGCTGAACAGTTAACTGAAGGAGGCTTATCAAATTTTGACCTAAAAGATAAGAGATTTACAATAATAAAGAAAAGGGATCTTATTTTTGTCGCAACTTCATCCAAAAAATACAATCAGAAAAAAATAAATAAGGAATTAGAAAAAATATCAGATAAATTCCTGACTCTCTATAAAGATAATCTAGAAAAATATCAAGGAAAAATCGGGGCTTTTTCTGATTTTATTAACGAAATAGGAAATTCAATAGAAGGAAAAAGCAATTCATATTAATTGATTGTAGTATATAACTTTCTTATAAAATGTATCTTTTTATTCGTTTGATATTATTATTGGAAAGATTAGTTATTTTGAACACTGTACCTTATTAAATAATAATCGTTTTTTAATAATATTAGTGTGAAATTAACTGAAGTTGTCCAAGTAAAATATTCATTAGAATTATCAAAGTTATGCTACTTAGCTAAGAATCTCTATAATTTGGCCAATTGGTATGTGAGACAAGATTTTTTTAAGCTCAATAATCTTTTAACCTATTATGATCTAGATTTCATTTTAAAATATACACAAGCTTATAGGAATCTTCCTTCTCAAACATCTCAACAAATTCTCAAATATCTAACTCGAAATTGGAAATCTTATTTTAAAACTCTTAGGGAATATATAAAAAATTTTAAGAAATTTAAGAAAAAACCAAAAATTCCAAGTTATAAAAAGAAAAACGGGGAGTTTATAGTAATTTTTACCAATCAGCAATGTAAAATTAAGAATGGATATCTATATTTTCCTAAAAGAGTAAATATTGATCCTATTAAAACAAGAGTTACAGAAAGATTAAAAGAAGTTAGAATAATCCCTTTAGGGACAAGATATAAAGTTGAGCTTATATATGAGAAAGAAGAGGAAGACTTAGGATTAGATAAAGATCATATTTTAAGTATTGATTTAGGATTAAATAATCTCATAACTGCAGTAAATAATAATGGATGCAAACCATTTATTATTAAAGGTGGGATGATAAAATCTATAAATCAATATTATAACAAGCAATTAGCATATTATAGAAGCATTGAGAATAAGAAAGGTAATTTCATGGAAACTAGACGAATTCAAAGACTCCATTTAACGCGAAACAATAAACTTATTACCTTATTTCATCGGATCTCTAAGATTATAATTGAATACTGCACTTTACATAACATTGGTACAATAGTAATAGGATATAATAACGGGTGGAAGCAAAAGATCAATATAGGAAAAAGAAATAATCAGAAGTTTGTACAAATCCCATTTTTGAAATTAGTACAACAAATCGAATATAAAGCAAAATTAAAAGGAATTTATGTCTTAACTGTTAATGAAAGTTATACTTCTAAGTGCTCTTTTTTGGATAATGAACCAATCAAGAAACATCAAAATTATGTAGGAAAAAGGATTTCTAGAGGTTTGTTCCAAACCTCTAAAGGAGTTCTATTCAACGCTGATGTAAATGGAGCATATAATATCATGAAAAAAGTATTCCCAAATGCCATATCGGTGGATGGGATAGAGGTATTCGGACTAATGCCACAAATAATTCAAAATAATATCGTTGATATTATTATTTGAAATAAAATGAGTAGTAGGTCATTCATTTTAATAGTCTTGATTTATCCATTGATATAACCTACCCAAGATAACTCTTTTTTCTTCATTACTAACAAGTTTATCAACTTTATTAAGATTCATTAACCATAGTGAGGATCTTAATTCTTGCTTTAATGTTTTTATCTCTTTAATTGAAGTTGACAGAGTGTTATTTTTGTAGTCTTGCCATGCAGTCCTTAAAAATTTATAGGCAAAACCACCAATATTTGCTCCAATTGAGATTGCTTTAGCAATATCTAACCCGTTTCTTAGCCCACCTGTTGCTATTATAGGTTTTTGAGTAATAGTTCTAACGTAGATTATACTTACTGGGGTGGGGATACCCCATTCTCGAAATGTATCTGCAATCTTTCTTGTATATGCTTCATAGCTGGAATCATCACGTATTGACTCAATTGCTGCAAAGCTAGTACCCCCCATTCCTCCGATGTCAAATCCATCAATTCCTAATGAATCTAGCTTTAAAGCTAATTCCTTATTAATTCCAGACCCAACTTCTTTTGCGATAATTGGAATTTTAGTTTTTTTCCTTAACTCTTTAAATGTTTCTTCAAAATTTTTATATGAAAGATTGCCTTCGCTTTGAGTCAATTCATGCAAAGCATTTAAATGTATAGCCATAACATCAGCATTAACCATTTCAATGCATTTATTAAAATCATCCAAATTAAAGTTAGGATCACATATTTGGCCTACACCAAGATTTCCAATGATAGGAATATCAGGTGCCACATCCCGTACAACTTTAAATGAATCAATTGTGGAAGGATCTTCCAATCCAATTCGTTGAGAACCCACACTCATTATGATATTTTCTGTACTTGCAGCATTTGCTAAAATATTATTAACTGCCTTAGAAATTTCATGACCTCCTGTAATTGCTGCAATACATATAGGAGCGGAAATATTTTTTCCAAAAAATTCTAATGAGAGATCGATATCCTCTAACTCATGTTCAGGTAGAGGATGATGGATTAAATTAATGTCATCAAAATAGTTCGCTGAATGCTGGACATTATATTTTAATGGGATTTCTAAATGTTCAATCTTCCGATTGTATATCCTACTTCCAGATCTTGAATTAAAAGGGTCTTTAATTGTTGTGCATTCTAATGACTCATCAAGCAATGCCTTTAGGATATTTCTATCTTTTAAGCCGTTTATTATTTGGACAGGGATATTGTATTTTATTATCTCCTTAATGGTTTCTATTTTATTTTTTATTCCACCTGTAACATCAATTTTTTGATCTAAATTAGCTAATTTTAGGCCATCTAAATTCTTGGAGGTTAAATTTAAAGCAAGTTTTACATTTCCATTATCTCTAATGAAGATACCATCTTTTTCAATAGCAAATATCACTTTTGAAATTTTAAAATTTCTAAGATTTTCACATAATTTTAAAATTATCTGATCTCCTGAAAGAATTGAAAAAGATCTTTCTCGACTTAATATTATATCTCCATAAAGGATTGGAATGATTCCAAGATTTAATAGTTGTTCAATAGACTCAATATTATTAACAAAAATTTGATTGAACTCCTTGATAAATAAACTAGAGGGTTGTATGGGGATAGCAGGTTGATTATTATCCAGAAACTTGTTTATTATTATGGAATTAAATTTATTCATAACTTCATGTGTCTTGGAAAGTCCTATCAGTTGATCTTTTACAGAATCATTGATACCTTGAGAAATTTGGTATTTTTTTGCTATAGGATGACCAAATGATCCGCCACCATGGACTAAAATAATAGTTTTTTTACTCTCAATAATTTGATTTATTGATCTTTGTAATATTTCTTCTCTTAGGGAAAAAGGTGTTTCTTTGTCAGTTAATAAACTTCCACCTAATTTTAAAATTATAACTTCACTAATGTTTTTCAATTATAGCACCTTCTTTATCAATATTAGCTATCAAGCTTTTATATCCTTTTTTGTTTAAGATTTGGGAAATTTCTTCTAAAATATCATCATTTCCAATTGTAATTACACACCCTCCTAATCCTGCTCCAGTTAGTTTTGATCCATAAGCACCATTCTCATTAGCTACATTAACAATTTCAGTAATAGAATCATTAGATAAATTTAAAGATGCTAATAGTTTTTGATTAATATTCATCAGTTTTCCAATCTCATTTAAATTACCCTGATTTATTTCCAATTCCGCTAATTCAGTGTAGAATCGTATTTTGTCAAAAATAAAATCACAAAATAATGGTTCTTCATTTTTAAGCCCCCTTAATTGATCAATGGCTAATTTAGTGTCGTGATCCATATTTGAATATGTCACCAAAATATCAAAGTCCTGAGGTGCTTCTAAGTAACGGAATTTATGACCTTGAAAAAAGATTAATTTGCCAAATGTGCAAATTGTATTGTCAATACCTGAGGGTGTTCCATGGATTATTCTTTCCATCTCAAATGCAATCTTTGAGATTTCTGTTTTTTCTAATTTTAGATTTAAATAAGTATTAAAAGCCATTACTAAAGCAACTGCTATTGATGCAGATGATCCTAAACCAGAACTTGGAAAAAGATTTGAAAAAATTGTAATCTTTACTTTTTCTATTTGAGTATTATACTGTTGGTTAATAATTTTAAACAAATACTTGATTTGTTCCAATTGAGGAGGTATTTTTTTAAAGAGATCATTCAAATCTTCGAACTTATAACTCTGGTTAAAATTTTTTAATATTAATTCTATCTTACTTTCACTTAATTCCTCAATTATACATGTTGATTTTAAGGATATCGCCGCCGCTATTGCAGGATAGCCATAAACAACTGCGTGTTCACCAAATAAGATGCATTTACCTGGTGCACTAGCACGAACAATTCTCATTGGATTAATTTATTCACTTTTTAATAGTTTTTTTAATACTTCTTTAGCATAATCAATTCTAATTTTGTTCTCCTTAACAAGTATTCTAGCAACTTCTTCAATCAAATCATCGGGTGTTCCAGCTAATTTAGCAATATTATGTGAATGAAGAATCATATGTCCTTTTTGAATACCTTCAGAAGCTAAAGCTCTTAATGCCGCTACATTTTGAGCTAGTCCTAAAGCAGCTGCTATTTGACAAAGTTCACTTACACTTTTAACATTCAAAATTTTTAAAGAAAGTCGAGCCATTGGATGTATTTTTGTCATTCCACCTATTATTCCTAATGGCATTGGTATTTCTATTTCACCTATAAGGTTTCCGTTAGAATCTTTGCCAAATTTAGTCAAAGGAGAGTATTTTCCTTTCAATGATGCATATGCATGAGCTCCTGCTTCAATAGCGCGAGTATCATTTCCTGTTGCTAAAGCCAATGCAACAATCCCATTCATAATACCCTTATTATGGGTTGTTGCTCTGTATGGATCTGCTAAGGCAAATTCATAGGCATTCAAAATCCCTTCTACAACTTCTTTTCCACCTAATAATTCCTTGTCAAAAATTGCACTACATTTTGCTATTCGATGAGTGGCTAAATTAGAAACTATTCTAAGGTATACTTTACCTCCAGATATATCTTCTATATAGGGACTAATTTTTTCAGCCATAGTATTTACCACATTAGCTCCCATGGCATCTAAAACATCAACTAATAAATGAATAATTATCATATCTCCTTTTCCTGTTGTAATTTCTCGAAGTTCAAAATCAAAAGCTCCACCACCTAACTTAATTAAAACAGGATCTTGTTCATTTGCAATTTTTAAAAGTTTTTTTTTGTTCTCCTCTATTTTCTTTTTAGCTAATTTTATATCTTTTAAATTAGTCAATTGAATCTGTGAAATCATTACAGAGTTTACTTTATCAGATTGAAAACCGCCATGCTTTCTAGCTATTTTAGCAGCCTTTGAAGCAGCAGCAATCACAGAGGGTTCTTCGGTAACCATCGGAATAATATAGTCTTTATTATTAATTTTGAAATTGCTAGCAATACCTAGAGGTAATTGATAAGAACCAATAACATTTTCTACTAGAGTGTCAATTTGCGTTTCTGTAAAGTATCCTAAATTTTCTAAGATTTTTTTCTCATTATTATCAAGATCGATTAGTTTAGATAATAAATCTCTACGCTCTTTAATTGATAATTTGTAGAATCCTGAAATTTCAGAACTATAATCATTCATTTTTAAACGTTGATTTTGTAATTGAAAAGAATTAATTATTATACTTTTTTACGATTAATACAAAAAATAATTATTATTCCTAATTAATTAATACTTATAAGAAATTTAATTTTACAATCAAATATCTGTGAGAATTTTGATTCTTATTGCGATAACTGGAGCTTCAGGAATAGTAATAGCAGAAAAATTATTACGAGTTTTAAAGAGCAAAAACATTAAAACTGAATTGATCATTTCAAAGTCCGCTGAAGTTGTCATTGCAAGTGAAACCGATAGTAGATTCAAAGAAATTCAACAATTAGCGACAAAATATTATGATGTTGATGATTTAACAGCTCCACCAGCAAGTGGTTCACACAAAATTGACGCCATGATCGTGGTTCCTTGTACTATGAAAACGTTAGCTGCTATAGCCAATGGTTATTCAGATAACTTAATCACTAGAGCCGCAGATGTGACTTTAAAAGAAAATAGAAAACTCATTTTAATTGTAAGAGAAAGCCCACTCAGCGCTATACATTTGGAAAATATGTTGACTTTAGCAAGATTAGGTGTCATTATTGCACCCCCCGTTCCCTCCTATTATATTAAGCCTAAATCCGTTGATGAACTTGTTAATCATACTGTTGGAAGGATTCTTGATCAAATAGGAATTGAAAGTGGTATAAAGAGGTGGGGAGATGGATAAATGGAAAGTAATTGTGGATAGCTATGAAATGGGTGATGATTTAGTATTAATATTAAAAGGAGGAGAGGAATATCATATAGGTGCTGTCGCAATGGCGACTCCTTATAAAAATACTGCAAGTACAAGTATTATTAGCTCATATGGTCATAAGGAGGGTGATCTAGCTAAGCCATTAGCAGAAAAAGTAGCCAAGAAGCTTAAAAAAACAGTTGTTTTAGTAGCAGGCTTACATATCGATGATGCCACTCAAGATGACATACAAAAACTTGTCGAAAATTCAAATAAAGTGATTGATAATTTTTTAGAGGGATATAATTGAGAGAATATTTAGAAAAAATTCATATCAAGGAATATGAGGATTTAATTTCTTTAGATCGTTTAGGCCATCAAATTAATAAAGATCAGGAAGCTCCAACAAAATATAAAGTAAAAAATTACCCATTTCCTATAGTTTCTGGTTTAGTAAGTAATAGAGAACTTTTTGCAACTGCTCTTCGAATTAAAAAGAACCAAATTATTCAATTTATCACAGAAAAACTAGAAAAAATAAAAAAACCTAAAGAAATCGATAATGCTGAATTTTTGGCTAATAAAGTTGATGTAAATAAAGATACTGAACTAGAAAAATATATCCCTATGATAAATTTTTATGGGGATAAAAAGTATATTACATCAAGTATAATCGTTGTTAAATTTCCAGGTGAGGAAAGACAGAATATGTCTTTTCATAGATTAATGTATATCAATTCAAACCAATTTTCAATAAGAATTATACCTCAGAGACATCTTGATAAGGCTTATCTTAATGCTATAGAAACTAATAAAGATTTGCAAATAGCAATCGTATGCGGTGTACATCCTGCTATAGAAATAAGTTCTTCATTTTCAGCCCCACAATTAGATGAACTCTCTTTAGCAGCTACTTTTTTAGACGATCTTAGTGTTATTAGGCTTTCAAATAATCTTCTTGTACCTTCTGATGCTGAATTCGTGTTTGAAGGTAAAATCACAAGAGAAATGGCAGATGAAGGTCCATTTGTTGATTTAACTGGAACTGCAGATAAAATTAGATCTCAACCAGTACTCGAAATTGAAAGACTCTATTTTAGAGACAATCCAATCTTCAGAACTATATTACCCGGTGGAAAGGAACATAAGATGTTGATGGGAGTACCACAAGAACCCCGAATGTTTAAATTTATATCTAATACAGTCAGTACAGTAAAAAATGTTATCTTGACCCCAGGAGGAAATTCATGGTTTCATGCTGTCGTTCAAATTAAAAAACGAACGGAAGGAGATGCTAAAAATACGATTTTAGCTGCTTTAGCAGCTCATCCTAGTTTAAAAAGAGTTATTGTTGTTGATGAAGATATAAATCTTTATAACTCTGATGATGTTGAATGGGCTGTAGCAACACGAGTTCAACCAGATAAAGATATTTTACTTATTCCAAATTCTAAAGGATCATCATTAGATCCATCATCAAAAGATAGTATAACATGTAAATGGGGGATCGATGCTACAAAGCCTCTGGAAAACAATGAAGGTTATAATAGGGTGGAATTTTAGTGTTCATAACTAAAGAGGAGGAAAAAATCCTTGATGGAGAATCTGGAGAAATAAAAGCAAAAGCAATGAGAATCCTTGTAACTCTGGGAGATATATTTAATGCAGATAAATTGATAAAAGTTGATTCTACCCAAATTGCGGGAGTATCCTATAAAACAATAGGTGACGCTGGATTAGATTTTATAGAAGATTGGGCTAATGCAAATATTAATGTAATTGTTGAAAGTTGGATGAATCCTGCTGGTATGGATTTAGATGAGTGGAATAAATTAGGATTTCCAAGTGATTTTGCTAAGAAACAGTTAAGAATAATTAAGGCCTTAACATCAATGGGGATTAAACAAAGCTGCACTTGTACTCCATATCATAATGGTCTTATTCCGGTTATGGGATCCCATATAGCATGGTCAGAATCTTCAGCTGTGATTTTTGCTAATTCTGTTCTTGGAGCAATGACTAATAGAGAAGGAGGTCCAAGCGCTTTATCAGCTGCGTTAATAGGGAAAACACCCAATTATGGTTTACATTTAGATGAAAATAGAGAAGGACAAATTCAGTTCAATATTAATTTTGAATTAACTAATTTTGATTTTACTCTCTTAGGATATCATATAGGGGAACTGTCAAAAAATAAAATTCCTGTAATTAATGGAGTTAAGAAAGCGTCTTGGGCACAATTAAAGGCATTAGGGGCGGGAGCTGCTGCAAGTGGTGGAGTGGCAATGTTTATAATTCCAGGTATCACACCTGAATCAAGGATAATTGAAACCCCGGAAGTATTTGAAGTATCAAGAGAAAATTTAGTAATAATACAGGAAAAGCTAACTACTGGTACTGAACCTGAAATAATTACATTTGGATGTCCACATTGTTCATTGGAAGAAGTTAATGAAATAATCCAAAACATAAAAACAGAAAAAAAAGTATGGATTTTCACATCAAAACCAATAAAAAAGCAATTCCAGAATCTACCCAACAACATTAATATCTTTTCAGATACTTGTATGGTTGTAGCACCTTTAGAAGAAATGGGGATAGAGTGTTTAGCCACTGATTCTACTAAGGCTGCGCATTATACCCAAAACTTATCTAAAATTAAAAGCATATTAAAATCAAGAGAGGAATTACTAGGTGGAAATTAAAGGAAGGTGTATTGTCCCAGGAGAAGCTACTGGTGAATCTATTGTGAGTTATGAGCCTATTTCATTTTTAGGTGATATAAATCCAAAAACTGGTCAAATAACGGCAGAAAGGCATCCATTAAAAGGGAGTTATATAAATAAAAAAATATTCATATTCCCCTATGGAAAAGGATCAACAGTAGGTTCATATGCGATCTATCAATTATTTAAAAATAAGAAAGCTCCCCTCGCATTTCTGACTCAGAAAGCCGACCCAATTGTAGCAGTTGGAGCTATTATTTCTGAAATCCCAATGATGGATAATGTTGATATCAATAGCATTCCTAATGGTGTAAAAGTAAGTATAAATGCTAATTTAGGAATTATTAATTATTAGATTATTGAAAAAGATTAATATCATTCAATAGGAGCTAGTGGGATATCTTCGATTTGATAATCTCTCTTTGTCAAGTATTTTTCTGGTATTGGTAGGTATATAGGGCTCCAATTTAGCAATCCTTTAGCATTAATATTTTCCTCGTTTTGATTTTCAACTCTTCTAATTTCATATTCTAAAGAAGTGCCCTTTTTCACATCGCTAGCTATTCTTACTAATCCTTTTTTTAGATACTTAAGATCATGTGAATCGGTTTGAACTATTGGATCACTTTCCAATTTTGCAAAGAGAGGGAAAAATCTTTTATGATATCCTGAATGGCCTTTAGGGCAATGATTCAATCCCTTTATATTAGGAATAAGACAACCCTCATCACAAAAATGCAATGTAAATCCTCTCTTATTGTTTTGTTCATGTTCAACTATTTGCCCCAATAATATTTTTGGTTTTGTAGCACCATTTTTAATTAATTCGTATTCTTTAACACTTTTTCTCTTTTTCAATTTTATAAAATCATTTATATGTGGCCCTTTTTTGATTATTTCGTTAAAACTCTCTTGAACTTTTAAAAGACCTGAAATACATGTAGCTCCTGAGCCGTAAGACCCGAAATAAAGTGTATCATTATCTCGTACCTGATTTTCAAGAAGATAAAGAACTTGAGCCCAGAGAGAAGCATTATACATATTTCCAAAATGCATGGGCACGTTCAATTGAGGAAGAACTCTCTCTTTTACATGAGTATTTACCCAATATGAGAATTTCTCTAGAGTCGGAGAGGCAAATCCTCTTTCTTTTATTTTTAAATAAAGCCATTCTGGTAATACGGTTACATCATGCAAAAAATGATCGAGTTTCTTAATTATAGACGATCTTATACTTTTTCTCTCTATTTTAGGTAATTCATTGATATGTTTAATCCAACGCTTTAATATTATTTGTTGGAAACATTTCAGTGGAAGCTTACCATATGGTGCATGGAATGTATAGAAATCTGCATGAAAATCTCCAATATTTCTAATTAAATCATCATAAGCTGCTAGCTGAAATTTGATGTACGCATCTTGAGAGTATCTACCAAAAGCTCTAGCATTTTTATCATTATGTGGTCTAAAGAAGTCATTTACATTTCCAGAAACTTTTCCAAACTTCTTGCTAAATGTAGCTATTCTAGGATTTTTTGAAATAACAAGAGCAATAGCACCCGATCCTTGTGTAGGTTCACCTGGGGAACCAATATGATATGAGGAGATGTCTGTGTTTATAATAAGAGCTTTGTTTATAATACCTTTTTCAATTAAGGCAATTGCATTGAGTATTGCTAATGTTCCACCCGCGCATGCATTATAAATGTCCTGAGTTAATGAATTTGATGAAATTTCTAACATTTCAGCAAAAATATTAGAAACTGATTTGGCAGCATATACTTCTGTCTCAGTCCCCACAAATAGGGCATCAATATTTTTAGGAGAGATACCTCCTCTCAAAAGAGCATTATATCCTGCTTTTAATCCAAGAGAAATAATATCTTCATCAATATCTGCTACTCGCATTTCTTTGGACAATAAACCCTTTTTATACTTCTCTGGATCAACTTTTCTTTTTTGGGCAAGCTCATCTAATTTTACATAATGTCTTGGAGCATGAAAGCCAATGGAGTCAATTCCAATGTTTGAAAACAGATAATCGTTAGAAAGCATTAACCGTGTCTCTTAAAATGTGAAAATTCGTTTTTCCAATGAAAACCTAAATAATTTAATGTAATATTTATTTGTTCAAAAACTTATCTAAATAAATATTAAGTTTATTAGAAGATTTGCTTATTTAAAAATTCTCAGTAGTTTAATATTCGCAATAGTTCAAATTCTTATATGTGGTATATATTGTGAATAATATCATTTATTATTGAAAAACAATAAAAGCGTGAAAATTATCACTATAATTTACATAATAGGTAATTTTCTGAGAGGATTAACAATAACTGGTAAAATATCTTTAGTTAAAACATAGATAATAATTATTTATAGAAAAATTTTAGATAAAATTAATATTTTTAATATTTATATTAATATTGAAAAATAATACAATTTAGTAACAGGTTAAATGGCTCGTACATTAGAAGAATTAAAGGTTCAAGCAAAAGAACAACTTCCTAAACATATAGGTTTAATTGTAGATGGTAACAGAAGATGGGCTTCAAAGAGAAATCTTGACGTTAATTTTGGACATATGATCGGCTATGAAAACCTGAAAAAAAGATTGTTTGATTTTTTTGATGCTGGGATCCATTATTTAAGTTTGTATATATTATCTCTTGAGAATGTGAAGAAGCGAAGTGCTGAAGAACTTAAATATATATACAAAATTATGGTCAAAGCTGTTGATACTGTTATTAACGAATCGATTGTAAAAGAAGAAAAAGTAAGGTTTGGTGTTATCGGCAGAATTTCAATGCTCCCACCTAAAGCAAGAGCAAAAATTCAAGAGTTAATAGATTTCACTAAAAATCATAATCAAAATTTTATAAATCTCTGCATAATGTATGATGGTCATGAAGAAATTGTTGATGCCGTAAAATCAATGATCACTGATGGCGTAAATGTTGAGGATGTTAATGTAGAATTGATAAAAAATTATTTGTATACAAAAAATTTTCCTCCGTTAGATTATATAATTAGAACTGGGATGGATGATGGCGCAAGAATTTCAGGATTTTTGTTATGGGATTCTTCTTACGCAGAATTTAAATTTCGAGAGGATTTATGGCCTGATTATAACAAGGAAATGGTAATTGAAGATTTAGAAGATTACATAAAAAGAAATCGAAGGATGGGAAAATAAGCTTCTTTACTTTTTATTATATAAACCTAAAGTAGTTAATCCATTATTAATTATCAAACCTAAAAAATAATGAGATATTTGAACTAGTATTAATTAACTGACCAAAAAAACTTTTTAATTATGTCAAACTCAGACAAAGCCATCTCTTTGAATTTCTCTAAATTTCCGCAGAACTTATTAATTTCAGGTATCGAAAATGAAGTTAAAATTCATGCAGTAAACACTTCAAGCAAAAAAGAGACATACAAATTTGACTTTGAAGGGGAGAATTTAAAAATAAAAGTAGGATCAGAGGCTTTTAACGATCATATCGAATTTGGTCCAGGAGAAACCAAGGAAATAACCTTAAAATTAGAACCGACTACTGATGGTGTTGGAAAATTAATTATCAATGTAAATTGGCTTAAGATTACTGAATACAAAGTTAAAGTGCAAAGAGTTCGGGGTGTTGTTCCTGTTAGTAAAATGAACTCGATTCTAAAAACGCACGTTTTTTCTATTGTTGATAAGGTTGATACTTTTAATTCAGAAGACTATTTCATACATATGGATCAAAACGTAATAAAAAAGGCAGAAAAACAGTTAGAAAGTCTAAGAAATGAATTAAGTTCAGCACAATCTATGGGATCACCAACTTCTCAATTGCTTGAAAAAATAGATTCATATATAGAGCAAATAGCAAAAGGTTATCTTTCAATTAATAATCCTCTAAAAGCTTTAGAGTACGCACTAATGGTCTCCAAAAGTACTGAACAAATTGATTTATATACAAATTTAATTCGAGCTTATGCATCTAAAAATTTTGATCAAATGGTCCAATTAGCTCAAAATATGCAAGATTTGACCCTAAAGAATAAAATTTTAAATTTATTAGCTTTAGATCGAATTGCAGTTAATCCCGAACAAGCAATTACTACAACAACTTTAATTCCAGAACCTGCCTTTAAAGAAGATCTTATGAGTTATATATTCCGTAAGATTATTGAAACCAATCCCAATTTAGTTGTGAAATTAATAAACCATGTTGATAATGATTTTCAAAAGACAACAGTCTTATTTAATGTAGCAAAAAAGTTTTACGGCCAGGAAGCTCAATCTGAAGTAATTAATATTTTAAATAGAATTGTTCAAATAAATCTCATTTCCTATCATAAAAATCAGGAAAATAAAAAAATAAGAAAAGAGTCATATGAAAACTTAAAGGATGCAATTAATGCTCTTGCTGAATATGACAGCCCCAACACTGCTCATTCTATCATCGAAAGTATTACCATTCAGGAACTTAAAGAAAAGTTAACTAAAAATCTATTTGATCTTATTTATGAAATGGTTGATGAGATACAGACTAAGATTGAGGCTACCCTCGTCTTTTCTCAATATTTCTTATTAAATACTTATGTCTCCCAAGTTAATAGGGAAATTACAAACTTTAGTTTAACTGGTGGAAATGTTAGTAGTAATCTCCTTGCGAATGATTTTAATTTTGCTATTGCATTTTTATCTTTATTTAGTTTTGATTTTAGTATTTTTCCGATATTAGATCGAGTATATAACGATTTAAAATATTCCCAAAAGAAATCAATAGCATATTATCTCTTTCCATCTAAAGAAAATTACAATCAAAATGAGTTAAATACACTTAAGACTTCATTGAAACAATTTTTTGGGAATCTCAGCAACGTTCCAGGCCAAACATTAATATTTAATTTAGACTTTATTCCATATTTGGGAAAACCAACGATAATAATATCATCAGAAAGCGAATTAGGAGAACGATTTTATTCAAAAATTAAAAAGATGGGAGAAAAGATAGATTTAATAACAGATGATTCTGTTTTTAAAGGTGGTAGAATCTCTCATGAGCTCGCAGAGATATTTCCAACAAATAAAACTAAAATCATCAATTTAGTCTTATCTTATGAATTTATCAATGACTATGACACTTTCAAAAGTTTTATTCAATCTTTATTTTAAATTATCAAAAATTATAAACACAAATTTTTATATATATTGTAATAGAACAGATGATATCTTAAAATAGAAAATAGCACAACGTAATCAAAAGGGTAAGCTTTTATGGCAAAAGACAAAAAAAAGAAACAAAAGAAAGATAAAAAGCAGAAACAAAAATCTGCGCAAAAGGCGGATACCTTTTCTCAACTATATACTAAGAAAGGCAAAACTGCAATACCAAGTGTTTCACTAGGAAATAGTATTGACAGATCTAGGGATAAATTATTTCTAGGGTCAGATTACCGTGAAGTATATATCCCTGAAAGACCATGGGGAGAAATGTTAGCTGATACGGAACATTGGACTCCATTGCCATTCACTCATGGTATCGAGATGGAATTAATAATCGCGGATGATAATGGTGATTATCCTCCTGGAGAAGAAATGGTTTATCGGATGAAAGAAATTGTTAAAGATGCTATCAAAATCATGGATGAGATCTTATATGAAGGGAGAAGTGATTTTCTACAAGTCCCAGATTATATTCGGCAAAAAGTATTGGCTAGACCATGGGGAAGAGATGACCTTGAAAAAGGATACGCAATGGATATTCGTTACGCATTGGGAGATTCTTACGTAGATATTGATACATTTGCTAGAGATGGCAATGTAACAGCAATTACATATATATTAGAGCTTGTCACACCCCCCTGTGTTTATGTTGAAGAATTAGCGTTCTGGGCGAGTACACTATTTTTATTAGCAAAAGCCACATTACCTAAAGATTTGCATATAATTGCTTCTGCTATAAATCCTGCGACTAGTGAATATATGAGGGGAGTTTCACAAGCGGATCACAGTCACTTAGGCTCTTTTGAATCAGAATTAGAAAAGATTCAAGCTTATTGTATGATCCGTAATTTTATACCACATATTATTGCTCTTACTTGCAATTCACCAATTTTGAATAATAAACCTACGGATGTAGTAAAAATTATAAATAATCGAATTACTGCTCCAAACTGCGTAAGATCCTTACGACTTAAATATAATACTACTATGTTAAGTAACAACGATCCTACTCATTTCATACCTTATTTAACTTCTTCAGATCAAAATTCGCAAAATTACTTTCTCCAAGTTGTACAGAAAGCTAGTTTGGAGGATGGCCGTTTTCAAGATGTTTTCCCTTTCACGGACTGGGGAACGATCGAGGTTCGTATAAGTGATGCTCAAATTTCTATTTGTCGTCGAATTGGTATTGCCCTTTTAATACAAGCTATGTGCTATAAGGCAAGAAAATTACTCCAGCGTGGAATATGGGTTCCTGATGCAGGAAGTAATACTATTGCCCCTAATCGTAAAAGTGCTATTGAACGTGGTTTAATTTCCTTATTTAGACCTGCACCCGATCTTTCTCGAGAAAACTTAGCTCAATATGACCCTGAATTCGCGGAACAATATCTAGGACCAAAAAATCAGCCAGTACGTTATATGATGCAAGCAGTTCAGAGAATGTTTTTCTATTTGAAAGATGAATTGAAAGAATTAGGTTTCTTATACTCTCCATTTATGAAACCTATTTTACAATCTGTATTTGGGAGTGTTTCTTATGCTGAGCCTCCAATAACAGAAGCAGAATATCAACTTTCGCTTTATGATTATAAATTGAAAAATGGAGAGAATCCAAGTATCCTATATGATTTGATATATTTTACAATTCAATATTGTCAAGATCCCTTAAATAATCCACTTACGGGAGTTTTAACTCTTCCAAAAGAAATGAGATAATAAGATTAAATGCTAAAAGGCTCTTTAGAGCTAAAGAGTATAAATTAGCAATTTAGGGAAATCTAATGGAAAATTTAAATAAAGATAACTCCACTGAATCAGAATTTCTGAATAGGTTATATAATTGCCCAAAATGTAAAAAAACTCATACTGTAAAGTTACAGAAAGATTTATTCGAAAATAAAACGAGTTTTCCCTTTTCATATGCATATCTCCATTCTTCAGAGGGTAATCTAAACGATCTACTTACAATTCTCTACTTAGACAAACAATTACAAGTGCGTGGAGTCGATGTTATAGAAATACAAGATAGTATAGGTATTTTTTCTGAAGATTTAACGAGAAAAATTACAGAAACATTAATGGATGAGATAGTAAGCTTACAAGAAGAAAATTTTCAGTTAAATGAACTATTAAATAAAATTGAGATAAAACGATTAGATAAAAATAAAATTTTGACTGATAATGAGATACATGTTGATAATTTGGAAGATTTAATTGAAGTAGAGGAGGAAACGATTAAACAAGAAGTTCAAGAAGAAGAAAAAGATACTTATAAAAAAACTTTATTCACTATTAGGACTAAAACGCCTGGATCAATAAAAGCCAAGACTCCTGCTGAAGTCCCAGTCATTGAAGATAAAAAAATTACAATCTATTTTTTGTCAACTATCGGACCTAGTGAGAAAAGGCAAAAATTAGAAATTGATACCAATAATGTAATCAGGGAGATCAAAGAAACAATAGGAAATATGTATGGTTTAAACCCATTAGATTTTCATTTAGCTTCGGGAGGCATTACATTTGACGAAAGTTTATGCTTAAAGGACTACAATTTAGTTAATGGGGACGAAATTCTTATAATTCCTTCAAGTACGGCAGGATAGTTATAAGACAATTCTAATTATAATAGATTTTTTTTACTTTTTCTTCTTTAATTAATTAATTTTGACCAAAATAAAAGACAATATAGTAATAATTAAATTTTAATTAAGTCATTATTACTAATTTCTAAAGTAACATATTAATTGATTTTTTCATGCTAACCTGTACGATTGAACAAGACGGAAAAAAAAGAGTAGAGCATTTGCTTGTAATTGATGCTCATTCTCATCTTGGCCAAGATGTAGATGGAGCCACGATGATGAATCCTTTGGCTCCAGGAGTGGGGACATTCGATTTTTGGGGAAATGTGCAAGGAAGAGTAAAAGCAGATTGGGAGAAAACTGGAGAGCAGTCTTTTACTACTACAATGGATGGGAAATTTACAAAAATCTCATGGTCTTTTACACCGTTTCCATTTACAAATAAGCTTTATAGTGAGCTTGAGAAGTTAGGAAAGAAATTTTCTGATTTAAAGGAGAAATCTAAATTTTATTCATTTATCGATATGGGTGTTTGTTTCCCTTTTCAAGATGTTTTCAGAGACAAAATGCCAGAAGCATTGTATAGAGCAAGTAATGTTAATGTTTCACGCTTTGCAACGAGATTTCCATTTTCTATGAAATTAATTGGTTATGGGCGCTGTGATCCAATGGAGGGGCAAAAAGCGATAAATGAAGTGAAATATGCTAGGGAAACCTTAGGACTTCGTGGTTTAAAACTACATCCACGATCAGAAGGATATATTGACAAGATGACTTCAGAAAAAGTCATAAATGTTCTTGTTGAGGCTGCAAGTTATTCATTACCTATTATTTTTGATACAAGAGGTCGAGGATCAATATTAGAAATTGGAAAATTAATTAGAGCAGCTAGAAATATAATGCAATCAAATTTTCCAGATTTATTACCTCATTTTAAGGTGATAATTGCTCATTTTGCTCAAGGGAATATCGACGATTATGAAGTATATAATACAATAGTTCAACCAAACACATATGGAGATCTTTCAATGTTGCATGGAGCAGGTGCTGGTAATTTTTTTGAAAGTTTCCGCAAATGGTTTCAATCTCACAACAAAAAAAGCGTAGATAATCGAGATTGGTCCGAATATCTCCTTTTTGCCACAGATTATCCATATTTTGGTGATGCACACGCCCAGAAATTGATGAAATATATAATCAATAAGCAATTTTTTGATACAGGGGGTACAATTACAGATATTCGAAATATCTTGGGTTTAAACCAATTAAAGATTTTACCAGAGTATAATACACCTCAGAATCAGAAAGAAACAAAGACTATACCAAGTATATTAGTTTCAAATCCCCAATTTCATATGAATAAGATAAGTGCTTATGATACCTCTGTTATGGCTTTAGCAAAATTAATTGTTGAAAATAAAATTGATATTAAAAAGCTATGTATACAATTTGAAGATACATGGGATTTTTTGAGTGAGAATGTGTTGTTAAATATATCATCAAATAGCACAAAGGAAGAAAGAGACCTTCTTTTAATGAGTTTAGTGAAAGATAAAATAACCCTTTTCGCTCCAATACATCCAACCCTCAATTGGAAGAAATTTGGATATAATTATTTTAATCCTGAAGATCGAGCTTTTTTTGCTTCAGTGTTTAAGCAGAATTATTTAACTACAGATGTTACAAAAACGGTAGATACTTTTTTGCACATATATACTTAAATTATTAATGGTTTAAGTAAATCTAATATATTTTATTATAGTAATTAATATTAGTGTAATTATTATAATTCTCCATTCGAACCTACATAATTAAACCCTAATTAGTGATTTTCCTATGCAAGGAATTGTGATTCTAAATCTAAATAAGAAATTAGAATTAAGAAAGGATATTGAATACCCAGAAAAAACCTGTGAAGAATTGGGCGTAACAGATTCAATGCTTTCGACAGTTTTTGAAGAGCATAAGAGAGTAAGAACAGGTCCCAATTATTTAGAAATGCAAATAAAACGTGATCTTAGTGTGGCGAGTTTTTTTACTGGTCATTCTTCTAAACATTTTATTGGGAAAGGGGACCACGTAATTACAGTATTCCTTTCTGACGAAGATATTCTCCCTAAAAATTTTGAAGGTCAAGTACGCAGAATTGCTTTTGAATTATTACCAGAAAGAAAGGAAAAAAAATTTAAGGAACTATTAGCAAAATCATATGAGTTATTGGAGAAGGGTGAGCTCGATGCTTACTGGCAGGAAAGAAAAGAATTTGAAGAAGAATTAGGGGATAAAAAGGAGAAAATTAATGATCTTGCGCAAAAAGTATCTCTGTTGGTCTCTGATAGATCAGAACATCTTAGGAATGTTGAAGCTTTAAAAAATGAAGTTGCAGAGTTGTATTCGAAATTGGAAAAATGGAGTAGTCAAATGGCAGAATTGAATGAGTATAACGCAACTTTAACTGCGAAAAACAGAGAACTAAATAGATTGTTAAATGTGCAAAAATTATCATTAGACCAGAAAGATGAGCGAATTAATCACCTAAAAGCAAAGTTAGGGGATACAGATGAAATTGAAAGAGGCGCAGAACAACTTCTTAATGAAATTAAGAAAATCAGATTGGAAAATGAAAAATTAACTGAGATTAATAAAAAAATGAAATTTCAGACTCTGAAAGCACAAAGAGAGAGTGAATCAGTTCCGAATTTAGAAAATGAAATTAAAAAATTAAAGGATAAGGTTTTAGGGATAAAAAATGAAAAGGAAAATATTAGTCGAGAATTAAAAGATTTACAGGAAGAAATTAAGCTTGTACGACAAGAACGAGATAAATATTACAAAATTATAAAAGAAAAGAATCTTATTTAGTTTATTTTTTGTTTTAAGAAAAGTATTAAGATTTTTTTAGAAATTCTGCAAGAAAATTAATATTCCATCCAAGGGTTATACTATTCCATGAATGAAGTTCTTTAGAAAACTCCTCTCGTTTTATATGGGTTGGATCTTTTCCAGCATCAATATGTTTTTTAACGAGATCCATCATTTCCCTAATGTACATGTTCTGTAAAGTAAATTCTTTTTTAGAGGCTAAATTTCCATGGCCGGGAACAATGATATCAAAATCACGGGCCAACAATTCCTCATTTACCGACAACCATCCTTCAGGATCTCCTGATCCAATCCAAGGGTCACGATTAGCAAATAAAAGATCCCCCGCAAATAAGACTTTTTCATCAGGAATGTATGCAATGACATCTCCATCAGTATGAGCTTTCTCGAACGTTTGTAAATGGACTTTTTTTTCTTTACCGTGTATGATACATCCTATCTTGAATGTGAGATTAGGCTCTCGAATTTCTTTTATTGTCCGAATACCTTTTAAAAATCTAAGATCATTTTTTATGTCTTGGATCTTCTCATCATCTTTTTCAAATTCAAGAGATTCCTCTAGTTCAAGAATTTTTTCCATATCAAAATTCCTGTATTGTTCAAAAAACTTTTTACTCTCTGTTTTGATATTAATTAGGGTTCGATCTGAAGTGATTATTTGTGTATTTCTATCAAAGATAGAGTTTCCGACAATATGATCTGTATGATAATGCGTGATCACAATAAAATTAGGTTCCTTCTGGGTATATTTTAATACTGCTCGTTTTAAATCTTCTGCAGCTCCAGCATGTAATGTACTATCAATAATGATTAAATAATCCTCTATATCAATAAAACCTGCGTTTGATCCCATAGGTGAATCTTCTTGTGAAATGGCTGCATAAGCAGATTCCGAAACCTTATAGAGATCAAAATAATCAGATTCGAAATCAAGTTTTTTTACATCTAACATAATTTTTTTTTTTTTTTAGTTTTGATAAATTTTATCGATTATATGAGTTTAATATTTAAAATTGAGATTTAACATGATATTTTGAAATTGATTGTTATCTTATAGTTTGTCAATAAAATATTTTTTTATGAAATTCATATTCATTTGTACGGCATCTTTAGTTGATACTCCTCCATGGCCTGCTACATATATATCTATATCCATTTCTAATATATTCTTTAAAATCTCGAATAATTTTAAAGGATCAGCCGCATTAAATCTTCCAGTATCATTTGGAGCCCAACTATCATCCAAATTAGCAAATAATAGATCCCCCATAAAACAGATTTTTTCATCTGGAAAATAAGCTATAATATCAGATTCTGTATGGCCAATACCATAGGCGATTAAATGAAGAGTTTTTTTTGTACCATTGATCGTAATATTATCATTAATCAAGAAATTTGGTAATTTAATTTTAAAATCTGGCTCTGTTACCATCTTACTGAATTCAATATCATTTAATGATTCCTGCTTACCCCATGGAGCATCATCTGAGTTTAGCATTTCCTTGCGTCTTTGAATTTCCTCTTCGGCAATATCTTGAGAGCGTTTGAGTTGGTCAAAAACAACTTCTTGTATCTTTTTTACAGTAGGAGAAGTACTTATTATAGGAACATTATCCGGAAAAAGGCAGTTACCAAATACATGATCCCCATGAAAATGGCTATTAACGATAAATGATGGTTCTTTATCACACAATTCTTTTCCTGCTTTATATAAATCAACTGCAGCCCCAGGATAAAATAATGTATCAAAAATGATCAAAAAGTTCCCTAAATCAAAGATTCCTGCACTTGTCTTAGCATCAGAATCATTTATAGAGATAGCCGCATAAATTCCTTCTGTCAATTCAAAAAGATCAAAATATACCGATTCGAAGTCAGTCTTTTTATAATCCATAATATTTTTCAGTTATTTTTATTAAAATGGAGTAGATAATTGAGTTAAAGATTAGTATTTATTTATAGATTAATCTCATGAACTTGAGCTGAACTATACCGTATGAATGAACTATACGAAGGATTTCTTTCAATAGTTATAATATTTAAAACTCTAAAGTGCATTCATATTGAAACAACAAATTTAGTTAAAAAGTTCAATGAAAATAATTAAAGTTAGGATTTCTTTAAAATTTCAGCAAGAAAGTTAAGATTCCATTCTAAAATGGGACTTTCAAAGGATTGTAACTCCTCTGAAAAATCCTCTCGCTTTATTTGGGTTGGATCTTCTCCCGCATCAATTTTTTTCTTAACTAAATCAAGAATTTCTTTAATATATTTATTTTCAAGGGAAAATTGCTCCTTAGAAGCTAATTTGCCATGTCCAGGAACTACAACATTAAAATCAAATGTCATTATTTCTTCATTTACAGCAATCCATCCTTCAGGGTTTCCAGAGCCTAACCATGGATCCACTCGTGCAAACAAAAGATCTCCAGCAAATAATACTTTTTCTTCCGGAATATATACTATTACATCTCCATCAGTATGAGCTTTTTTAAAGGTTCGTAAATGGACTGACTCGCCTTTCCCATATATAACGCATCCTTCCTTAAAAGTAAGATTAGGTTCTCGGAGAGCGAAGTTATCGGAACGAACTGTTTTAAGAAAGATGAGATCATTTTCAATCTCTTTTTTTTTCACTTTGTCCGTTTCATTTTTAAGCGATTCTTCCATTTCAGCAAGATTCATATTCTTAAATTCTTCGATCCTTTTTTTGCCTTCTGTTTGAATATTTTTAAGAGTACGATCTGAAGTCATAATCTGAATTGTTCTATCAAATAAAGAAGTCCCCATAAGATGATCCATATGATAATGAGTAATAACTATAAAATTAGGCTGTTTTTCAGTAAATTGGATAGCGGCTTTTTTTAAATCTTTAGCAGCATCTACACTCCCAGTAGTATCAACAATTATCAAGTAATCCTCTATATCTATAAAGCCAGCATTTCCCCCCATTCCAGAGTTTTCTTTACCAATGGCGCCATACGCACTTTGGGAAAGTTTATACAGATCAAAATATTCTGATTCAAAATCCAATTTTTTTACAAAATCAAATGACATAAATTTTTTTAAGATATACTCTTGAAAAACTTTTGTGATTTTTGGTAATTAACCCTATAAAATAGTTTAAAAATACTAATAATGACAGTCCATTAAATTAAAAAGAGAATATTATAGATTTATATATGCGAATAATCATAAAATGCATACAATCTTTTATAAAAGGGTAAATTTAATGTCAAACAGAAAAAACCTAAAACAAACAGTTTTAGTGGCAATTTTGTTAACAAGCTCTATCATGGCGGTCTCTCTCAGTACCAGTCTCTATACTTCTGGACAAATTACTGAAGTTAATTCGGATTATGGTGCTGATTCATTGAAAACTGCCGCTATTTTTGGTGATATTACAATTGATGCCCTATTGACTACAAACACTTCAACAAATGGTAATTGGACATGGGCAAAAAGTATTGGGTTATGTACTGGATTTGGCACCCCTGGTAGTCCTTACAGAATACAAGGTCATACTTTTGATAATGCTTATGCAATGGATGATTGTTTAAGGATCTTTAATTCAAGAGATTATTTTATCATTCAAGATTGCACTTTTATGAGCGCTGGTTTCATGGATGATGGTCTTTATTTGTACAATGTTACTAATGGAAGAATCATTAATTGTAATTCTTATGATAATTATATAGGAATTGAGATGGATAATGTAAATAATACTGAGATAAGGGATAGCCATATTTACGACACAACTGCAGGGGTGACTCTTGATAACTCCCATCATAACACTATTTATAGCAACAATATTTCAGCAAATATAGATATAGGGATATATGTATCCCTAAGTACTCATAACACTATTTCATATAATCTACTTAATGATAATCAAAATTATCCCGGAATCTGGCTTGTTTTGCTAAGTAATAATAATAATATATTACATAATACGGTAAATCGTAATGGTGATAGTGGGATTAGTATCGATAGTTGTAGTGATTGTGATATTTCTTATAATGAAGCTAATGATAATGCTGTAAGTGGTATCCAATTAGGTGATAGTGATAGAAATACACTGTTATCCAATACTGCTAATGACAATGATGTTAGTGGAATTTACTTATTGAGTGGAAGTCAATATAATGTAATTTCAAAAAATACAGTAAATACTAATAATGTGTTTGGAATTTTCGGTGATGGTCCAGGTACTTCTAATAATGAATATATCCAAAATACCATGAATCATAATTTGGTTGCGGGTATATACCTTACTGGATGTATAGATTCACTTATTCATAATAGTATAGCATATAATAATTCAGTATTTGGAATTTATCTTTTCAATACTGATAATATTACATGCACTAAGAACACTGTCTATGAGAATTTGCTATATGGAATATATTTAGAGGATATTTCAAATTGTATTATCGAAAGTAACTACGCTCATCATAATGGATATGATGGAATAAGATTAACAGCTGGTAGTCTTTGGAATACAATAAAATCCAACACTGCAAGGTATAATAACTGGAGTGGGATTGTATTAGCTTCAGGATGTGATTTAAATTTACTAGTAAATAACTTTGCAACTAATAATGTTTTCCATGGAATCCTATTAGAAACTAGTGATAGCAATACAATTACCGGTAATACAGCTAGTAATAATGGAATGAATGGAATTCATCTATTGGGTAGCGACGTAAACAGTATCACTTCTAATACAGCAAATGGCAATATGAATGGAACATTTTTGGATACGAGTAACAATAATATCGTCGCTAATAATGTATTTATTGGTAATGGTGCATGCTTTAATGAAACAGGAAGTACTGGAAATATTTTTGAAAATAATATATGCGCTGCTGCGGCAGGTTTTACGATAGATATGAGCTTAGTTCTCCTTATTATTGTTATTGTAGAAAGTGCTGTTATCGGAGTAATTATTGCTACTTATTTTATCAGAAAAAGAAAATCTTAATCCCACTTTTTTTTTTTATTTTTTTCTGGTTTTAAATTCAGAGCATTTTCTGATAAATGGGAAGAATCATTCCTAAATCCTTTTTATATCTTATCCACGTTCAATTACATACTCTATCTAAAAAAAGGTTCTAAAAATGTATAATAGAAAAAACCAAAAAAATACGACTTTACTAACAATTATCTTAATTTGTTCAATTTTAGGTTTTTCAGTTGGTTTTAATCTCCAATTATTAACTGGTACGGTTAAAAGCGAGGACAATTTTGATATATTATTACCTAAAATGGCTGCTACATTTGTTAATATTGAAATTGATGCGCTAGCTACTACTAATACTACCAATTCTGGCAATTGGACCTGGGCAAAGGATATTGGAATTTGTACAGGGTTAGGAACACCTTCAAGTCCATATTTAATTCAAGATCATATTTTTGATAATGGTGCGATGTTTGATGATTGTTTGAGAATTCTCAATTCAAGAGAGTATTTTGTGATTAGAACATGTACTTTTAGAAATTCAGATTCATTAGAAGCAGGATTGTATCTTAATAATATAACTAACGGGGATGTTATCAATTGTAATGCATATAATTGTCTAAGAGGTATTGAATTATCATTTGTGAATGATACAGAATTAAGTGGTAATCATATGTATCAAAATAATGAAGGATTGCGCTTATCTAATTCCCATCATAACATCATCTCAAATAATAATGCTTCTGATAATTCTAACCATGGTATATTTCTCACTCAGAGTACGTTTAATACAATTTCGAATAATTTAGCAAACCAAAATGAAAATATAAATGGGATTTCCTTGAATTCTAATAGTGATGATAATAATGTTATAGGAAATACCGCTAGCTTTAATGGTCAGAATGGAATCATGACGGATGCATGTGATGAAGTATTGATTCAAAATAATATTATTTTCAGTAATGTATTACATGGAATTCTCCTTGATGGTGGTAATTTTCTTTACTGTCTTCAAAACACTGTTTATGAGAATAGTGATAATGGAATATTTCTGAATAGCCCAGATGATTGTGAGATTGAAAATAACAATATTCATCATAATGGTTTAGACGGAATAAGGTTATATGCCAGTCAAAGGAATATATTAGGAACCAATACTATTCAATACAATAACTTAAGTGGTATTCATTTAGATTTTAATAGCCACAATAATCTTCTGATCAATAATTTAGCAAATAATAACAAAGAGCATGGAATTCTATTAGATTCAAGCAATAATGCGGGGCTAATAGGAAATACAGCAAATAATAATGAAATGAATGGAATCCACTTATTAGACAGTAATTCAAATTCGATTGTATCTAATACAGCTAATAATAACAGAAATGGTACTTATTTAGAAAATAGCGATATTAATATCATAGTTAACAATATTTTGTTAGGAAATTTGGTATGCTACAATGAAACCGGCGGAAGTTCAGGAAACATTTTTGAAAATAATATTTGTACTGCGGGAGTGCCAGAAATTGATACTGTGACCTTAAGTATAGTGTTGCTGGTCTTTGTTATTCTCGAAGGAGCGGCTCTAGGAGGAATTGTTGGTATTTATTTCCTTAAAAAAAGAAAATCTAAAACCTAAAAAATTTTTTTTATTTTTATTTAAACTATTAAGAATTGAACTTCTCTTAGCTAATGTAATAAATAAAGAGGTTTAGGTTATTTAATTAAAAGTAATTTTGATGAAATATGTGTTTATTAATCAGGTGTAAGTGAGTCAAGATCTGATAAATCTAAGCCACTATCCATAACTTCGACTGTTTCAGATAAGAATTCATCTAGTATTTCTTTTAATTCATCTCCAGATCGTTTCAAAATAAGTCTAATTAAACCAATATTTATCTCCGGATCTGAGATTAGGGTTAAAACACCTTTAGGCCCACAAGAAGATGCGAAAATCTTTCCACCCGAGAACTCGCTGGTCACTATTTCCAGATTGCCAAGCTCCAGGTTCTTCCCTTGTTCCTCTGATGCACAGAATACAGCGCTAGCAATCGCACCAATCCCATCTACATCAGCTGGAAAGTAGGAGAATTTCGAGACACTTGCAATAGTTAATCCTGTTCTATCAACCAAAATTACTTTTTTAATGCCGCTTTCACTCTTTATAATCTTGCTGAGAATATTATCGAAACTTTTTGTGTCAATACTAATACTCAAACACCTTTTATACAAATTTTAAATCTATATTTAATAATATATTCTTTAATCTTTAAAACTATTATAATTATTTGAATTTATAAAATTATCTTTTTGAAATCTTTCATAGGAAATTTAGGAAAAAGCATTTCTATGAAGTAGATTTTAGAAGAATTATATTAAAAACCTAATAATTTTAATGAAAAAGATTTATCTTATATAACCAAAAATATAGCATAATTAAGAACGAGATCAAAGAGAAGAACTGCTGAAATAAGGTTAATTGTCATGAGGAATGATATTGAGAACAGATTACATAGAGTAATGATAAAATTAGATAAAAAAGAAATTACTTGTCCAAATGCTATAGATTGTTTAAGCGCTGAAAACTGTAGTAGGTGTAATAATTTCTACCGAAAATGTGCTATATTTACAGATTTTATTTCAAGTTCCAAACAAAGAGGATGATATTAAGAATGAACTTAGGATTAGAAAATAAAGTTGCTTTAGTACTAGCCTCAAGTAAAGGACTGGGATTAGCATGTGCTAGAGGATTTTATGAAGAAGGAGCAAATGTTATAATATGCAGCCGTTCAGAAGAGAATTTGAATATCGCCAAAGAAAATATAGAAAAGATAAAATCAAAGAATATTAATAATATAGTTTTACCTATTGTAGCAGATTTAATGCATGAGGATCAGATAAAAAATCTTGTAGAAAAATCATTAAATGAATTTGGGAAGATAGATATTCTAGTTCATAATGCTGGAGGTCCTCCTTCTGGTCCATTAGAAAAAATTTCTAAGGACGAGTGGAAAAATTCTATTGATTTAAATCTTCTCTCATTTGTTAGGATTATCGATTTAATAATTCCTATTATGAAGAAACAGAGTTCTGGGAGAATTATCGCGATTACATCAGTTTCAGTTAAACACCCTTTAAACAACCTTGTTTTATCGAATACAACCCGTTTAGGGATTGTAGGCTTTGCGAAAACACTTGCTAATGAGTATGGTCATCATAATATATTAGTAAATGTTGTATGCCCTGGTCCAACCTTGACAGATCGCATGCATGAATTGATAAGTAAAACAGTTGAGGATACTGGAAAATCATATGAAGAAATTGAAAAAACTTGGATAGATCCTATTCCATTAGGACGTTTGGGTAAACCTGAAGAACTAGCAAACTTAGTTATATTTTTAGTATCTGAGAGAGCAAGTTATATCACTGGAACCGTCATTCAAGTTGATGGAGGGTTTGTAAAAAGTCCATTTTAAAAAATTAAGAATATACATAAAAAACACTTAAAAATTTGTAGAGTTTTAATTATAGAATGCAATTTTTTTTTTCAAATAAACATGATTTAAATACTCTATATTAATATTATTATCCTATATTTTATTTTGATTATATTTATAATGATTATAGAGTAACTTTTATATTAAAAAAAATTGTATATATAGGTAAAATTGAAAATAAAAAGAGGTTGGATTTTGAACTCAAACAAAATTAACAAAAAAAAGATTTATGTTTTATCAGTTTTTTTCATTAGTCTCTTAATGATTCCTTTTTTCAGTAATCTTAATATAAATCCGAATTTTCATCAAAATGATAATAATAAAGAGGAATCTTTTTTTGCTGAAAATTTAGCAACTTCAGAATTATCAGCAGGAAATTTATTCACTGGTACAGGAGCTCCTTGGAATGTAACTCATTATGCTAATTACACAAAATCAAATTTAGCAGTTAGTTTTAACAATAATTCTTATGATGATACTCACGCAAAAGTAGAATTATACGGATGGAATGGGTACCAACTAAATTCTATGGTAACTAATTTATACGATACACGTAACTGGATTAATGGAACATTTCATGCTGGTTCTTTTGGAGGGTCTCCATTTGGAGATGATGATAGTGCATATCTTACTAATTGGACATTTAGAACACAGGATATACAAGGATATATTAATGCTATGAGTGGAAATTATTTTGATGGTAGTCAACCTTTAACTGATGGAGGAGAGGATTGCTTGGAATTAGCCATTGATGGGGATGGATCTGGTCGTTATGATGTTGGTGATAAGTGCTGGTGGGAAACCACTTTTGAAATTGATAGAGGGGATGTAGATAATGCTTGGTTATCTTTTGCGGTTTATCCAAAACATGGTGATAATTTCAATAATCATATGGTATTGCAAGTATTAGTAAATGATAAACTTATATGGGGTAATGGTCTTCAGTCTATGCTAGACGCATGTGGCAATTCTAATGGTCAATGGTATAATCCATATCCTATTTACTTAGATGGTAATGATGATCAAATATTTCCTGAAGGAGTTAAAAATATGAATATTACCATAGAATTTAAAAGAGTCAGCGGAACTGCTTCAGGTTATGCAGATTATTCTACTCTTTTTGATAATGTTTCGTTAATTGTAAAATCGAAAGCAAAACCAAGTCAACTGGAATTGCAATTAAATGGTGAAGATGTGAATGATAATGTTAATTATGGTGAAGGTAATCTTGGTATTTTAGGTAATTGGAATGGAAGTATCCAATCATCAGTAATAGCTAATTTTAGTAGTGATCTGAATTGGCTTTTGACTTTTAAAGATGAAGGAAATTGGATAAGTTATAAGATAGAACTTGATGCAAATTTGAATTTGTTTACATATAAATCTAGTCCTGAAACTTATTATACAGCTGATCCAGATCTTAGTTATCAAGGATCTGCTTTTAGTGTATCCAATAATAGTAATGTGGATTGGACAACTTATGCCCATATGGAAATTCCTGCAGGATACGAGGAAACAAATATGACAGTTGAATATCCTCTGGATGTTAATTTAACAGGAATATTCTTCTCTCAAAATCCTAATTCTCTTTCTCAAACCAAAATAACAGAGAATGCAAATAAGAAGATTGTAAATATTCCAGTAAGTTCCATAACAAGTAATACAAATGGATTTTGGAAGTTAACAGCAGTATCACCTAATTATTGTTCAGAGTTAAATATCTATAACAGTCCTACTCCTACTGGACCTTGGGTACCTAATAATGCATTCATAAGTGGAGATTATATCAATATAACAGGAAAAATAGAGAGCCCCGAACTTGATATATCTAGTTATATCGGAAATACTATGGCAAACCTGTATATAAGATTTCCGGATGGCACTATATGGACCGGAGAAAATCAAATTAAACAAGTTAACGATAATGGTATAGTTTATTTTGACCCATTTATGATACCTAATAATGTTCCTAATTATAAAGCGGGAGAATATGAAGTAATTATTACTTGGAATAATTCATATACTTCTTTTGATTTAAATGAAACAGGAGTTATTTATAAAAACTTTACAGTAATCCATGATTCTAAGCTTGTACCAGATCAAGGTATAGATTTCATTGAAAATGTTTTTGATGATCGAATTATAAACATAAAAGTCTCATATAACGATTTAATAGACAATAGAGCTATAGAAAATGCAGATGTATATACTGATTTCACAGGGGCACCTGAAATTTTAAGTGAAATAAGTCCAGGTTATTACTTATATGAATTCAATGCGAGTAAAGCTAGTGCGGGCAATAATACTGTTACAATTTATGCTGATCATGAATTTTACTTGAATAAAGAAGTAAATATTACTGTTGAAGTAGTAAAGCAAACAGTTCTTACTGTAGAAAATGGGCTTGATATTGTTTCTGTTGCATGGAATGACAATTTTACGGTGAAATTTAACTATACTGAAAAGAATAGTGGATTTGGGATAGATGCTTTTGATGATGTTAATGTATCCTGGAATGGTGAATATCATCTAATTCAACCTATTATCGGGCAATACGAGTTAGAATGTAATACTTCTGCTTACAGTTCACTTACTCTCCAGACTTTAATAATATCTATTAATCCATATAAATATGAAGCACAATTTGCTTTAATTAGGATCCAAATAACTGAATTAGGAAGTTATTTAGAATTGTATGTGAATCAACAGCTAACGAATTTTAGCGATACAATCCAAATAGACCTTGGCGAAGATATAAATATAACTGTTGAATATCGAGATAGTTCTCATGGAAATCATCTTCCTAATGCAACAGTTGAATTATTAAGCATTGACTTTCTAAATGAGACAAACAATCAGTATACTATCATTATAGGAGAAGAGTCTTTAGAGCAAGGAATCACACCATTTACAGTGTTTGCACGTAAAGATAATTATAATCCTCAATCAATTAGCTTTTACGTTCAAGTAACCGAAAAGCCAACAAACTTTCAACTTTTATTAAATGGTGCTATTAAGACAAGTCCCGCTATTTTTAATCTTACAATAGGAGAAATATTAAATATAACAGTGAAGTATACAAATGAGATTGGTGCTTATATCCCTTATGCATATGTAACTCTAAATGAACTGTCAATTAATTTAACTAGAGATGATGCTTTAGAACAACATAGTATTGAATTAGATACAATGGAATTAGTACATTCAATGGGATTGGAAATTTCAATTTCTAATAGGATATCAATTACAGCAATTGCTACGAATTACGAGATTCAAGAAAAATTATTAATACTTACTATTAATAAAATACCTACGTTAATTAATATATCGTCTCAAATAGAGGCTATACCTGGAGATGATGTAATATTAAGAGCAACTTTACTTGATACATACTTTGGAGGCACTATTAAAAATGCGATTGTTACATACAAATGGGCATATGGTCAAGACGTACTTATTGATACTTATAATAACGGTACTTATGAGTATCTTTTGGAAAATGTTCCAGAAGGTTCCTATCCTATAACTTTATATGCTGATGCGGGAGATGATTATATTTATACAAGTAAGGATATAACTTTAATCGTGACCAGACCTGAGGTAAGTCCTGGACCTGATTTGAGTTGGCTTATATATATATTAATTGGTGGAATTATTGGACTTGCACTGATTTTCACACTCTATCAGACACATTTTAAATATCCTCCAATGGTGAGAAAAATAAGAAAGCTAAAGAAAAAAGTTCGAAAAACGAAAAAGACAAAACCCATCTCAGTGACTAATCGAGACGAACTGATTAAAAATACCGTCCAAAATAATATTGATATCTTAAATCTAGAATCATTTGAATCCGAAAAAGTCAAACAAGATGACAAATTATTATTTAAAGAGGAATAAATTTAAAAAAAATTTTTTTTACACTATCTTTCTATAATTGGTAATATCATTTATGGGGGTTTTGTTATAACTCCATTTTAAGTTTGAAAACTCTATAAATATAATATGCTAATATTTTTGATTTTTATATAATTCATAAATGAGAATTATTTTCAACGACTAAAAAAAGATTTTTATACACTATATTTCTATTATTATCCTAAATTCGACAAATAACTTATTCATTTATTATAAATTTACTAAATTTCTAGTGAAGTTTAGTTATAAAAATAAAGACTTATTGAAATATTGAGAGATATGATGATGGAAAGAAAAAAAAAACATCTTTTACTAGGTGTTTTTGTTTTAACTATTATTTTTTTAAATCTTCCATTTAATTTGTACACAATTATTAATTTTGCTCAACTAAATGGAGTCCAGGTTGCTGGTGAAATCCCGGGAGAAGGACAATGGGTAAAAAATACTGATTTTAGTTCCCAAGCATACTGGTATATGGAATCTGAGGGAGATCTTACTGACGTTGATGGAATTATTAGTGGAGAACAAGGAAATTTCGTAATTATTGGAGAACATCAGTCCTTTTCAAATATAACTGGTGTACCAAGCGCTACAGCTTGGACACCAGGGAAAGAATCAGCAATCTCTATCCTTCCAGATGTTTATGAATTCACGCCATATGGTTTAAATGCTACTCATGAATATTGGGAAGGATCAGGCGGTCTAAATATATATGGTTATCCAAGGAATCAAAGTCGAAACAACCCAATTGTTCATTGGAATAGAATTGTAACAATGCCAGTTAATATGGAAGATTATTCGATAACATCAGCTGACCTTTCAGCGATATTTAATGCAAGTGCTGATATAAATATTGAAACTCCCTTTGAATCCATTCAGGGAGAACCTACAAGTGGTTATGCAGCTGAATATGATCACGTTCGCTTTTCAGTTTATCTTTCAGACCTAAACAAAATAGAGATGTATGAAGTATTATATAATCAGACTATTGATTTAGGAAGTGGATACGCGAATAGAGATGAGAGAGGGGGTAGAGCAATTGCAAGTAAAATAAACGATACTTTAATGAAAATCGATGACGAAGATGAGTTAATCTTTTATCTTAGCCGAGTATTAAGTCATGATGATCAAAATTTTAGAGTAACACTTGGTATTGATATTTATAATGAAGATAATTATTCTAATTTGGAATTAGATACATGGTACTATCTACTATTTAAAACCTGTAATCTTACATTCGACTATCAGAAAAAAATTGATAGATTTACTACAATTTCATGGAACCAGGATTGTGAGAAGATAAGTAATATTAGCACTTATCCTGTTTTAGTACAAAATGCAACTCTTAATTTTAAGTATAAAATCGACAATTTATGGAATTCTTCATTATCTCCTAATTCAGAAATTAGGATCCTGATTAATGATAACAAACACACAGAAACTGTTAAATTAAGTACTGCCACCACTTCCTTTCAAGATGCGAAAATTGGCGGTTTCGATGTGACCAACTTAATAACAGACGATGTTAATATTTCACTTCAAGTCTATTTAGCAGATGATTTTATTTTAGATCAAAATATAACAGTTTCAATAGATGACGTATCGCTTGATATTTCTTATATTATTGTAGAGCCTGATGAACCAATAAGCCCAGGGCCTGAATTGGGTTGGCTTGTTTACTTATTAATTGCTGTTATTGGTGGTATCGTTATTGTTTTCGGATTATATCAAGGACACTTCAAATATCCCCCGATGGTAAGAAAAATAAGAAAACTAAAGAAAAAAGTAAAAAAATCTAAAAAATTGAAACCTATAATGGTAAACAAAAGAAACGGAATTATTGGTAATAATATTCAGGAAAGGCTAGAAATACTTGGTTTTGAACAGATCCAAATGAAACAAGCACAAGAAATAGACAAAAATACTACTAGTGAAACAATTGCTAAAAAAGAGCTTATAAATATAGATACCAAATTACAGAAAAAGGGTGATACTGATGAATAACAAGAAAATCAATTATTCAATTTTATTATTTATGTTTGTTTTCACATTAATTCTTGGTAATACTTCAATAAATATATCAAGATTGGCTCTAGATACTAAGGCAGAAAATTCACTAGAGCTTGCTGCTGAAGTACCAGGAGAAGAACAATGGGTGAAAAATTCTGATTTTTCTTCCCAAACATACTGGTATATGGATTCTGAAGGTGATAATTCTGATGTAAATGGAATTATCAGCGAGGGTCAAGCAAATTGGAAAATAATTGGTGAAGAGTGGACTTTTTCAAACATATCTGGCCCACCAAATGCATCAGATTGGACACCTACAAAAAAACCAGGAGACTCAATTTATCCTGATGTTTATGAAATTAACCAAGATGGATGTGAAGCAAAACATGAATATTGGGAAAGTTCAACTCTAAATATATACGGTGTCATGGGTAATCAAACACGTAATCGCCCGAGTGTATTATGGAGAAGAATTATTGAAATGCCGCATAATATGAGTGATTATTCAATTTCAGCAGTAGATTTATCAGTATTATTCAATGCAACAGCAAATACAAATGTTGAAACCCCCAATGATAATTTAACTGGAGCGAGTCCATCAGCAGCAGAATTTGATCATGTAACTTTCTATGTACAATTATCTGATATGGAACAGGAGGATAGATATTTGGCAGCTAGTTATTTACCTCGTGATTTAGGAATTGGAGATCTTCCTGCGAGTAATGACACCCCTAGTGATGGAATCGAAAATTATGTATATGATACATATTTAGTTCCTTTACCCGAAGATGTACTAACCTATTATTTAGAAAAAGTCTTAGATTATGATGATCATAACTTTACTATCTTTCTAGGGATAGATATTGATGTTGAAGATAATTATGCTCAATCAGATCGAGATACATACTATTCCTTGCTTTTTAAATCCTGCAATCTCACATTCGATTATCAGAAAAAAATTGATAGATTTACTACAATTTCATGGAACCAGGATTGTGAGAAGATGAGTAATGTTAGCACTTATCCTGTTTTAGTACAAAATGCGACTCTTAATTTTAAGTATAAAATTGATAATTTATGGAATTCTTCAATATCTCCTAATTCAGAAATTAGGATCCTGATTAATGATAACAAACACACAGAAACTGTTAAATTAAGTACTGCCACCACTTCCTTTCAAGATGCGAAAATTGGCGGTTTCGATGTGACCAACTTAATAACAGACGATGTTAATATTTCACTTCAAGTCTATTTAGCAGATGATTTTATTTTAGATCAAAATATAACAGTTTCAATAGATGACGTATCGCTTGATATTTCTTATATTATTGTAGAACCTGATGAACCAGTGAGTCCTGGACCAGATTTGAGCTGGTTGGTTTATACATTAACAGGAGCTATTATTGGAATTGTAATAGTCATAAGTCTATATCAAGGTCATTTTAAATATCCTCCTACTGTAAGAAAAATAAGAAAATTAAAGAAAAAAGTGAAAAAATCAAAAACGATGAAACCTATTATAGTAGATCAAAGGGAGGAACTTATTAGAAATAATTTTGAAGATCAGAAAACCATTTTAAGTTCAGAATTATTACAACATCAAAATAATGAAAAATTAATTATAAAAAAAGAGGAAGAAAAATAAATGCCCCATGGTTTTATTATAACTGAATGGACTGAAGATCAAGGTCTAGTTGTAAAGCTTAGTTATCCGGAAGACCTTGCAATTGATTTAGATGATATGATGCGAATTTTTTATGCCCACATAACAGGTGCAGGTGCGGCTGGAAACGTTTTAGTAAGATTAGAAAAAGCTCGCTCTAATGTATCAAGTTTTTTTACAGGTATGGAATCTGATATGCCAGTAATGATAAACTTAATGTTAGAGTTAGGAGAGGATCCAGAAATGTTTGGTGAAGCTGTATTACAAGAAATAAATCAAGATTTAGTGAAATATTTAAGACAAATGAGTACTAATGTAGCCCAAAGTTATGAAATTGTAAAAACGATAAAGCTATATTTGAGAAATACATTAATTCTCTTGGATAGATTAAAAAATTTGTCAAAGGAACAAAGATTAGCACAAATCTATACAAGTGAAAAAGCAAGAACAATATTAGAGGCTTTACAGGAAAGATCGTTATCTAGAAGGGAATTACAAGGGATTATTGAAGAAAAATTGCAGAAAATAATCCCAAATATAGAATATGTCTTGGATCCTTTTATCAAAACTGGATTATTAATGCAAGATTGGGTGGAAGGTGATACGGATATAACTTTATTTCTTCTTACTGATTTTACAATTTTTAGATCACCAGTATCGAAGTTAGTTGAAGACGCTAAGAAAAACTTACCAACCCCTGAAGTTGCCTCAAAATACCTTGAAGAAGTTGCTAAATTTTTCTCAAAATATACACCTAATTTTGAGGATAACTTAAAAATTGCCCGTACATTAATGAATCCCGATAATTATGATTACATAACTTTATTTAGAGAGAGAGCATATCCCATAAATAAAATTCCAAAAGGGCCTGGAGAAAGCCTAGACCAAATCGGAACTTTTCTAAAAGGTATGGAAGATGACCAAATTCTTAAAGTCATAAGAGATAGTAAAGATACATTATGGGTATTTTTATTAACTGATATCGTTGTTCATACTTTTTATCCCGAATATTTAATAGAAAAGATTCGTAAAGATAGAATGGAAGGTAAATTAAATAAAAATATAGCAATAAAGCATCTAGAATTTCTTGAAGCCGCATATAAAAAATAAAAGGAGATGATAGTTAACTTGTCAAAAGAAGATGACTCATCAACAAAGCATGTTTTGGAACTCATTGGATTAGCGCACGATGAAGTTGACACTTATTATAAAATAACAGGAAGAGGACCTGTAATGGTTGGCGAAATAGCATTACTGAATAATACTACAGAAGAAAGAGCAGCGCAAATTGCCAATAACTTATTTGAAAAGGGACTTCTTAAGCAAATTCCCGGAAAAATGCCAATTTATGAAGCTCTACCACCTTATGCTGCACTTGTGGGTCAAATTCATCAGTTTAAGGAGATGATAAAAACGTTTCAAAATATCACACCCCAAAATATACAAGCCAAATTTGATTCATTGGGAGAACAATCCACAAAACTTAAGAAATTGGACGACTATAAGACTTATCTTCAAATAATGAAAACAAAACTACCCGCGCAAATAAAGGAACAATTCGGTCGTTTTGAAAAAGAAATGGAGCAAGTAAAGAGGTTTCAAGATGTAAGAAGATTTATCCTTAATTTAAAAGAAATTGTTCCTGCAGATATAACTAGAGATTTTGAAGCAATGGGGTCCCGCTTAGATTCTGTAAAATCTGAAATTGCAACCAGATTCGAAAAGCAATTTAGGGTTGGAGCATTGAGCAGCATGGCAGAAAAAATTGTGTCAAAAGTAATTGCTGAGCAATTTACAGAAATAACTAAAACATTTAAAGATAAATTCGTGCAAACTACTCAAAACATGTTAGACCAAGTTATAAATCAATTAGGTAGCATTACTGATACTGCTGGTGAAATCAGTACTGATTTGGGGACTGTATTTACTGATATTCAAGGTGGAATGGTTTCAACATTAGAAGATTTAGAAAAAAGAGTTACAGGTGTCTATGATGATATTCTTACCGGAATTGCTGAACTGAAAGATTTATTCCGTACTGAAATCTTTGAAACGATACAAGATGATATCATCCTAAACATTATAAACCAATTAGAAAGCTCAGAACTAACAATGCAAGAATTTTGGGAACGTTCGAAAGAAGCATCTCTCTTAAGTTTTAAAGATGTTTGGTTTGTAAGAAGTATAGAAGGAATCAAGGCTCAAATAAATGAATCGTTAACCCGAGTAAAAATGCGAGTTCACATTGTTGCTCCAAAGTTGGAAGATGTTGATTTAGTTGCATTGACAAGGTTAAAAAAGCATATAAATATCAGAATTTCAACAAATTTTGATCTAAACAATCCAGAGGATCAAATGAGATTTAAACAAGCAGAAGGATATCCAAACTTGACTATACGACATTTTCCTAGAGAGAATCTCTGGTCAATAAATAAAGATTTCGAAGAGGTTGTAGTGTGTGTTCTGTCAAAATCAGATACCGGGGAATTACAAATAGCGGGAATGGGTTCAGTTTTAGAGGAACATGTAAAATTATTTGCTGCTGTATTAGAAGATGTATGGATACAAAGTAAGAAATTTGACCAGGTAGAAATCACACAGGCCATTAAAGGAATACCTACACCAATAACGCCTCAACCACAGTATCAACAACCAATTAGTCCACCCACACCAAAAGTTTCACAACCAATAGCTCCTAAGCTTGAACCAACACCAACCCTCTCTGCTCAGGAACCTTTAAAACCTCAGGTAGAGCCAATAAAGCAAACACCAGTTATCCAACCAGATATGGATTTATCAACTAATGCTTATCTTTCAAACCAATTTAATAATATTTCAAGTAAAATCGACACATTACCCGGGGAGCAGTTAGCTTTGCTTTTAGAAAAATTGCAGGATGATATTCTGGAAAAAAAAGGATTCAGCGCTATTTTAAGACAAATAAGAATGGCAATCAATTCACTAAAAGGTAATATGAATTTGTTAAATAATGCTGAAAAGGAAGAATTAAGAAGTAAAATTAGCTTTTGGAGAAATAAATTAGCACTTTAAATTTGTTTTTTTATTTTAAATTTCTTTTTTTTTTTGATTACTATTCAAACCAAGAGGTTTTTTGATTAAAATTAAACTTTTTCAGAAAATATGAGACTCTTTTATATTAAATATATTTTGATTCCTTTATAACTCAAGCTAAAAATTTATATTTTTTGCGAATGATTTAGACTAAGAAATACAAATTGTGGTCATACTATGCCTAAAATTGCACATTTTGAGATTAATGCTGATGATCCTCTACGAGCAAAAGACTTTTATGAAAAAGTCTTTAATTGGAAAATTGAAAAATGGGAAGGTCCGATGGAATATTGGATAATTGAAGCGGGTAAAGAGGATGAAGAGGGAATCAATGGGGGATTACAAAAAAGAGAAGAACCCAATGATCAAGTCTTCAATTATATTCAAGTTTCCAATGTAGATGATTTTAAAGAAAAAATAGAAAACACAGGTGGTACTATAACTACTCCAAAAATAACCGTACCTGGAGTAGGTTATTTTTACATGTTTAAAGACACAGAAGGAAATAAGCTTGGTATTATGGAAGAAGATGAAAACGCAAAATAAACTTTTTCTTTTTTTATTTTTAATTTAAATTTCAATGATTGTTTTTATATTCATTAAAAATCGAAATTTCTCGAAGTTTTTTTATCATTTGTAGTAGTGTTCTTTCTACACTTCTTACATAATGCTCTTGAATCGTTAAAATCTAATTTTATCTCTTTACCACAGGATTTACAATTTACTATTATTTTAACCAATTTTATCACTTCTCCCTTATTACTAATAAAAATTGAGTCAGATTAAATCATTATTAACATATACAATGATTATTATGGTAAAAACTGACCTCTTATTTTCTATCAAATATTCTCCGTTTTTACTTATAATGTTTTAATCTAAATTAACTCAATAGTCTCTCAATTAACATAAAATTAAAAAAATAGCCTAATATAAAGTTTTGTTGGAAAAATATCAATAGTTTGAAAATTAATATTAATCGCGATATGTTGGATATAAATATAATATTCTCATACAGTTATATGGAAATCCCTTTAAGGTTTCAGCATGTACATAAGAGAGTTTATCATAAAATAAGGGCATATGATAATAGTATTTATCATGAATTAAGTACTGAATTTTCTTATAATATTCATATCTCTGAGAAGTGTTAGTCTCAGCTAAAATAGTTGTAAGGAGAGAATTAATTTCAGAATTATTAATTTTTCCAAAGTTTGTTGAACATGCCGGATTAACAAAGGGATTAATCATAGTAAAAGTTTCAAAATATTCGGGTTCCCATCCTTTATAATAGATATGAAGTTCCTCTGGAGGATCACGTACAGTCCATTGAAAACGTAGCTCTGGGTTTGCAGCTTTAATCCCAATCATCTGCATATCATCTCTAAATTGATCAAGAAGGTCGAATATAAAAGATTCATATTCACGATGATGGAAATTAAAACCATTAAAAGTAAAATTCCCAACATTTGGGGTAAATTCGGCTGATTGCCATAGAGTTTCGTTAGTACCAGTAGTGAAAATATCCCCAACTTGAGACCCTACATCCCAAGGTGAGCTATTTGTATAGCCATAACCCATACTTTGCATAACTTGCCTAGCATAAGGGATATTATATGTTCCCCCAGTAACCGATTTATTATGAGCCGGGAAACCTGGTGGAACTAACGAGTTAGCTTTAATAACTGTATCTAGTTTAATATCTTCAATTAGATTGGTGTAATTGAAAGCATGACAGATAGCCTTTCTCCAAGTTTTATTTATAATTTCAGAATTAAACCCAATATACCCATAGAGAGAACCTGCGATATAATCCGAGGTTCCATTTCCGGTTACTGTAACATGTGGATCTGCTTTGAAATCGGGCAGGAGGAAAGCGATTCCCTGCCCTAACCAGTCAATATCTCCAGCTAACATAGCATTATTTGCAGTATTAGTGTCTGTATAATACCTATATACAATATGATCCCAATAGGGACCAGTTGCCCAATATCTTTCCCATAGAGAAAATCTTATCTCAGAATTAGGAATATACTCCATTAATTTAAAAGGTCCTGTTCCAATAACGAGATCTTCACCGAGCTTCAGCATTTCATTTGCAGGAGTAGAATCGGGGTGGACAATTGAACTAGCTGTATATGTTAATAATCCTTCAGCAGGTCCATAAGGGCGATTTAACAATAAGGTAACTTTATAATCATCAGTAGCAAAGCTCAAACTATTATTAAAAATAGGGGTTTCATCACTAAACTTATAAAGCGAATGTGGAAAAGCCATAGTATGAGTAGCGGGGTCTAGGGTTCCAGACCAATTACCAAAAAAGTTAATCCTTGTTATTGTATGGAGAACGCAATCAGCAGTAAATTTTAAACCATCATGAAAAAATACATTTTCTCGTAGTTTAAATTCGATGGTTGTATTATCAAGCCAATTCCATGATTCAGCAAGCCTTCCTACAAGTGGTAGAGCTGGATCAGTTAAATCGTACGCAATGAGGGTTTCAACCACCTGATCGAGCATATCATTAGAAACACTATCCCATGCATCTACTGGATCCATAGTAATTGGATTGGAAGTTCTTGCTACATTAAGAATATTACCAGAAACCCCGATATATCTATTCTCATGATAAAGTATGCTACTAAATGTAGCAAAAATAAATATGTTAGAGAATACCCCTATAATTATAAGCGAGTTTAACAATTTTTTATTTAGTCCGACTTTCATGATAAAACCTTAGATTGTATTATACTGGAATTACACTATATGTCAGGATACCAAACGCAAAGGACACTAAATTTGCTGTAATAGTAAATTTTAGTATAGTATTATTTTTTATTCTATGTTGAAAATAACCCGTTTCACTTAATGCATTAAAAATTTTTAAAAACAATAAACCTTCTAATGTAATAGGAAACACCTCAATTAAGATAGAGACAAATAAAGCAGAATAGAATTCATAACCAACAAATAAATATTGATAAATAACAAAAGCAACGATTTGTGTCAAAGTAAATGTAAAAATATTCACAGCAAACACAGTCTTGTAAAAATATCTAGTATCAAAAAGGGGTTTATTAGCTCCTAAAAAAACTTTAATAACTAAAAGCTCTATAGAGAATGTAGCAATAAATAAGAAAATTAAATACAACGCCATAGGTAATGGATGATAAAGATAAACAATTGGAACGGGATTAGCTCTCACTTGAGGAATTAGGAAAATTATTAGTGCTAAAAATAATCCAATATTCAAACTCAATTTGCTAATTTTCTTCATAATAATATAATTTCTTTTTTGGTTTTCTCTATAATTAGAAGATATTTTCCTCTTTCTCCATTTAAATATTTGTTTTAAATCTCAGATAATTTAGAATTAGCTGTAATGTTTCCACTGTAAAATTTTTAAAAAATAAATTGAAACGAGTTTAGGCGAACGACAACACGGCAGCACCTAAAATATATAATACCGCCAACGCCAATCCTAATGACACGATATTTGCCGTAATTGTAAATAGCGCAACATCTTTCTTTTCAATGAAGTATTCAAAGTAAGATACTCCATTGAAGTTTCTATAAATTTGCAGGTTGACCAAATATTCTATGTAAATACGAAATGGCTCAAGTGAAAAGGCTAATAACAGAATATAGTTAATATTGTAGAAAATGGACAGAGACGGAAAAAGAAGAAAAGCCGTTAGTTGTGTAAAGGGAAATGTTAATAAATTTACTAAAAATACAGCTATATAAAAATTGGTATAACTCTCATCTGGT